>JBCCBR010000416.1:0-3754 GCA_039033935.1 Verrucomicrobiota bacterium | reverse complement strand
CCAGTCATGTCGAAGCCATTGATGTGTGATCCCGAACTTCTGCGTCTCGATCTTTCCGGGGGTATTGCGGCTCGGGCTGGATTCAGTCTGCAACGTGACCCATCGCGGAGCGGTGAATGCCGATGGGAAAACCGGCGATGGAGCTGGCGTGACAACCAATATTCCCTACAAACTTTTCCTTCCTATTGCTCAGAAATTGGGCACGAAGCTCAAGAAGGAAACTGACTTGGCCATTGGCGTCTTTTTTCTCCCGGCCAACAAGGCTGACGATTTGAAGAAGGCTCAGGTCATCGCGGAAGGTGTCCTCCGAAACCGGAAGATCGGAATCATCGGTTGGCGCGATGTGCCTTCTGACCCGACCGCACTGGGCCAGCAGGCGATTGATACGATGCCGGACATCAAGCAGCTACTCCTGCAGCGTCCCGATGGCATGGACGACGACACCTTCGAGCGTCAGCTCTATCTTTCCCGTCGTGAAATCGAAGACAAGACCTCGGACGAGCGAGTCGATGAGTTCTACATTCCATCGCTGAGTCATCGCCTGATCAGTTACAAGGGGTTTCTCGTCGCGACGGCATTGGAGGAGCTTTACGACGACTTGCGTGATGAAAAATACGAGACAGCAGTCTGTCTTTATCACCAGCGGTTCTCCACGAACACCTTTCCAACCTGGGCGCTAGCTCAGCCGTTTCGTATGCTCTGTCACAACGGCGAGATCAATACGGTGCGCGGAAATCGCAATTGGCTCAACTCGCGGATCGGTCAATTCGAGAGTGAAGTCTGGGGCGACGAGCTTCAGCACTTGAATCATGTCATCGATCCCGATGGCTCTGACTCAGCAAGCCTCGACGCAGCACTCGAGCTGCTGGTCCTTTCAGGAAGATCAGTGCCCCATGCCATGGCGATGCTGGTGCCGCCAGCGTGGAAAATTGATCCATTCACGACCGAAGCGGTCGAAGATTTTTATCGTTACCACAGCTGCTTCGCTGAGCCATGGGACGGCCCTGCCGCCCTGGCGTTTTCCGATGGGATGACGGTCGCGGCTTCGCTCGACCGGAACGGGCTTCGCCCTGCCCGCTATAAGATCACGAGTGACGGAATTTTCGCGCTCGGCTCTGAGGTCGGCACCTGCTATCTCGCCGACGACACGGTGATCAAGAAAGGCCGTCTCGCGCCCGGTGAAATGATCGTGGTCGATACGGTGAAGGGGGAAGTCGTTTTCAATGATGAGATCAAAACTCAACTCGCCGCGAAACAGCCTTACGGCAAGTGGTTGAAAAAGCATCAGACTCCGTTTTCAAAGATTGCCCCTCTGGAGCCCCAGGTTTCTGAGGATCCCACTCATGATCCGCTCACTCGCTCTCAGCTTCAGGTTTCCAACGGGCTGAACCAGGAAGAGCTGGATATGGTGATCGCCCCCATGGCGAATTCAGGAATGGAGGCCGTCTATTCCATGGGAGATGATGCGGCCCTGTCTGTCCTCTCGCGCCAGCCGAAGGTTCTTTTCACTTACTTCAAGCAACTCTTTGCTCAGGTCACGAATCCTCCAATCGACCCGATTCGTGAGTATCTTGTGATGTCTCTTGAGGCCGATCTTGGCCCGGAACGAAATCTTCTCATCGAAGATCCAGAGCATGCTGATGTCGTTCATCTTGAGTCACCGTTTCTATATTCTCACCAGATCGAAGCGCTGAAGAAATACGGCGACTTCAAGACCGAAACGCTGGACACTACCTGGCCATTGATCAGTGGGGCTACTGGCTTGAGCGATGCGATTGAGGCACTCTGTGACCGGGCTGAAGAGGCCGTGGACGCGGGCGCCGAGACCCTGATTCTCTCTGACCGTTCGATCAATCATGATCGAGTTGGTATCCCGTCGCTGCTCGCAGTCGGCGCCGTGCATCGCCATCTCGGCGCTGCGAAGAAGCGCATGATGACCAGTATCATCATTGACACGGCTGAGGCTCGGGATACTCACCACATGGCCTGTTTGATCGGTTTCGGTGCCACCGCGATTTGTCCGTGGTTGGCTCACGAGACGATTCACGAATTGGTCGAGAAAAACACGAAGAACAAGTTCGATGGAATTTCCGTCGAGAAGGCCCTGACAAATTATCACAAGGCGCTTGAGAAAGGCGTCTTGAAGATCATGTCGAAGATGGGTATCTCGGTGCTGAATAGCTACCAGGGCGCTCAGATTTTTGAGGCGGTTGGGATTGCCGACAGTGTCGTCGATCGTTGCTTCCCTGACACCCCGTCGCAGATCGCTGGTGTCGGATTTTATGAAATAGCGGCTGAGAGCATCGCTCGACACACCGCAGCCTATACGGATGCGGTGCCGAACGACAATGGCGAGTTAAATTTGGGCGATCCGGGTTTTTTCCGCTTCCGTCGTGATGGGGAAACCCACGCGGTCAGTGGTGGGGTGATTAAGAACTTTCACACCTTCGTGAAGAGTGGCGATGGCGACGACTACGAGAAGTATCTCGAAGAGCTGAAGCTCAATCAACCACATGCGCTTCACGATCTGTTTGAGCTGGTTCCGAATGACCAGGGCCCAATCCCGATCGACGAAGTCGAGCCGATCGAAAATGTTCGCCGTCGATTCACGACAGCGGCGATGTCGCTTGGAGCGATCAGTCCTGAGGCGCACGAGACGCTCGCGATTGCGATGAACCGAATTGGCGGGAAGTCGGACAGTGGCGAGGGCGGTGAAGACCCTCGCCGTTTCAAGCCCTACCCAAACGGTGACTGGGGAAATTCGAAGATCAAGCAGGTCGCATCGGGTCGTTTTGGCGTGAGCGCTGAATACCTAATGTCGGCTCAAGAGATCGAGATCAAGATGGCGCAGGGCGCGAAGCCCGGTGAGGGGGGGCAACTTCCCGGCCACAAGGTGAACGGTCTCATCGCAAAGCTGCGGAACACTCAGCCGGGTGTGACGCTCATTTCGCCTCCACCACACCATGACATTTATTCGATCGAGGATCTTGCTCAGCTCATTCACGATCTGAAAGAGCTCAATCCAGCCGCCAAGGTCACCGTGAAACTCGTCGCCGAGACGGGTGTCGGAACCATTGCCGCCGGCGTCGCGAAAGCGAACGCAGACGTGATTCTCGTTTCCGGCCACGACGGAGGAACCGGTGCTTCGCCGCTCAGTTCGATCAAGCACGCGGGCCTTCCATGGGAGATTGGGATCGCTGAGACTCAGCAGGTGTTGATGCTCAATGGTCTTCGAGATCGGGTCACGCTTAGGACCGATGGCGGACTTCGAACCGGTCTCGACATTATTCATGCCGCGATCCTCGGCGCTGAAGAATATAATTTCGGCACTATCGCGCTTATTGCGATGGGGTGCGTCTACGTGCGCCGCTGTCACTTGAACAATTGCCCGGTTGGAGTCGCGACTCAGGATCCCAAGTACCGCGCGAAATTTAAAGGCGAGGTCGACCACGTGGTAAACTTTTTCAATGCGGTTTCGGAAGAAGTGCGCGGTCATATGGCGACGCTCGGTGTCCGCTCGCTCGACGAGTTGATTGGTCACACCAAGTATCTTCGTCAGCGCAATCTGTCGGAGCATCCCAAGGCTAACCTGATCGATCTGAGCCGGATCATTGCCGATGTTGGTGATGAGAGTATCCCGCGTATTGCGATGCAGGATCGTAACGACGGGAATCATGAAGCGCCTTTGGATGATCAGATTATTGCCGATCTCGGCGATAAGATTGAGAAGAAGGAAGCGACAACGCTCAGTTAT
>JBCCBR010000415.1:0-3754 GCA_039033935.1 Verrucomicrobiota bacterium | reverse complement strand
TCAAGAGGCTCCGCGAAAAACTCGGGGAACATGGGGAGGCAGTCGAGACGGTCAGGGGCGTCGGGTATCGCTTTTGTGATGCTTGAAGTAGCGCAGGACCTAGACCATGGAAGATCTCGGCTCAACGCTGGTCCGTCCGAACCAACGCAGAGGCGCGAAACCGCCGCCAACTCAGGCAAGTTGGTCGAAAAAAACCGCAATTCGGTGATTTTCAGTCTGCACTTCGCGAAATCGTTGATTAAGTTTGCTTAAGTATTCAGTCCGCCTTTTCGGTTTGCAGATCATCTTCATCATCCTCCTGGCTCTCGCCTGCCTCTTCCTCGCCGTTCGCGAGATCAGGTTACGACGGGCGATGCAGATCTTGGCCGAGAGCCTCGCCGATTCGACACCGACTGAAACTCGAGAGATCAATGCCGGAATCCACAGTGAATCTGTGAAACAGCTAGGCTCCACCGTCCTCGATACGGTAGCGGAGGCCACTTTGGAGAGGGATTCCGAGAGTGAGCAGCGCTTTTTTCTCGAAGCACTGCTCAATGAAATCAAGGACTGTATCTTCATTCTGGATGCCAACGAAGATATCCGATTTGCAAACAAGGCTGCGCAGCAGCTATTCAGCACCGGGGGATCTCTCGAAGGTCGCTTCTTTCTCGATGCCTGTCGGGATCATCGCATCTACGACACCGTCCTCCTCGCCAAGGAGGTGGGTTCGAAGATGTCTGAGAGCGTCACCCTGCGCTTTCCGCGGGACGACGATCCTGCTCGGATTGATCCGGCACAATTCCTCGTCGAGGCGGAGCCACTTGCCATTCCTGGATCGATCGATCACCGGCCCGGGTCATGGGTCACTCTCCGCGACGTGACGGTCGAGCTCGAGGCAGAGCAGGTCCGGCAAGACTTCGTTGCTAACGCTTCGCACGAGCTGCGGACGCCGCTCTCAATCATCAACGGCTACCTCGAGATCATGATGGACGAAGAGTCCGAGCTCGATACTCCGATGAATCGGCGAGCGATCCAGACCATGGAAAAGCATGGCAAACGGATCGCCCGGATCGTCGACGAGATGCTCACGATTTCGAAGCTTGAAAACGCCCACGAATTTCTGGCTCGGGAGACCTTTAATCTAATTGATCCGATCGAATCGATGATCAGCCAGCTCGCACCGCTCATCGAGCAAAAGCATGCTCGCATCAAGCTCGAAGCCGGAGACCGGGAAGATTGGCCCCTGATTGGCGATCGATTTTATTGGGACCAAGTCTTTTTTAACCTCATTGAGAATGCGCTGAAGCAAAACGATGAGCCCGGTATCAAGATCAGCATTACCCTTACCGACTTAGGCCCCCGCTACCAAATAGAAGTCTCTGACGATGGCATCGGGATACCTGCGGCAGACCTCCCTCTGGTGTTTAAGCGATTCTACCGGGTTCAGAAGAGCCACGATCAGAATAAGGTCAAAGGGACTGGTCTCGGACTGTCTATCGTGAAGCGAGCTATCGAGGCCCATCACGGAACGATCTCTGTCGACAGCCATCCCGGTAGAAGGACGACTTTCACGATCTCTCTGCCAAAACCCACCTCGGCTCAGTTGAACCCTGATTCCGCTGAGATGAAAAACGGCAACTGACAGGACGCTTTTCAACTAGCAAGTCGGCCGATCAGCGACGCGCCTGCAGCAGGCGCATCACGTAGTAGAGGAGCTGACCGATCGAGGCGATCGCAGCGACGGTGTAGGTCATCGCCGCCCAGAATAGAGCATTCTTTGCTTTGTCATGATCAACGTCTCCCATGACCCGGGATTCGTCGATCCACTCCAGCGCTCGTTTGCTGGCATCAAAGTCCACCGGCAGGGTGATGATCGAAAAAAGTGTCGTCGCTGCAAACAGGATCACTCCGATCAGCAAAACCTGCCACAAACCGCTCGCTGCGAGGATTAATCCCAGCATCAGGATCCATTGCAGGTAGCGATTTGAAAGATTGACGACGGGGACCAGCGCACTGCGGAGTTTGAGCGCGCCGTAGGCTCGAGCGTGCTGAACCGCATGGCCGACCTCGTGAGCCGCGACTGCAGCGGCAGCCACGTCACTGAGGTTGACGGTCTTTTTGAGGGGATTGTAGTGGTCCGTGAGCTGACCCGGTGTCGAAATAATCTGGACGTCTCCGATCCCAGCGTCGCGCAACATCCGGTCAGCGATCTCTGCGCCGGACAGAGCAATCGGTCTCGCTGAATATACGAGAAAACGTTTCTGAAACATCGAACTGACCCAACGACTAAACAACATTGAGCCCACCGTGATGATCACGTAGATGAGGTTTTGACCCTGGAGCATGTGAGAAAAGTTCATAGGCAAAGACTCGAAACGAAGTGGATTCCGCCGCTTGCGAGCGTTGGTTGTCCGAAAACTATCGGCTAAATAAGACGGCCTTCCAGTGCAAAGAGTCACCTCAAACTCGACCGCGTGGTATGTGCCTTGATCAGTAACGGATGGCTGCCCATCAGCGGAGGCACCTCGCATTCCGGCTGCCGACCGGGCTTACGAAGAATGGTGAAAGGATCGTGAGTTCGGAGGTCATTTCAGCAACCGTCGGAACATTATGCAAGTTCCGCTACGAGATAGACTTGCAGAGGAAGACGCAAAATCTTCCGACGCTCCTGCGGAAAGAGTTTTTCAACAGTTTCCTAATAGCGAACAACCACGGGGCGCTCGGTCAGACCGTAGCGAGTCATCGCGTCGTTAAGCCAGAGCTGGGCGTCGTTAGCCGTCGCGAAGCCACCGGCTGTAAGAACGATCTGGAGCTGACCCGAGCGGGCTGGCAATACCGAGGCAGCGATGCCCTGATTTCGCAATCTGGCAGCAGATTCTGACGCGTTACTCGTCGAACCGAATGCCCCAAACTGCACCCGGTAAGGGTAGCCCGGCAGACTGGCAGATTGTCCCGGACTGGCCGCAGCCATAGGGCGAGTCACCGCTGCTTGCGGACTGCGCGTCACTGGCACAGGTCGATGTGAAACAGCGACCGGCGCGGGTGCCGGTTGATAGGTCGGCACTCTTCGAGTGGCCCGTTCGGGAGCAATCGGAGGGCTACCCACCGGGACCGCTCCGGTTCCCGCCGGTGCGGACATGGGAAAGGTGTGGATCTGGCCAACATTGTAGACAGGCTCCTGCCGCGACTGCTTCTGGCCAAAGATTCCCCCCAGAATTCCGGGCTTCTTTTCAATCACCTCGATCTTGCGAGGTGCTGCGACTTCTCTGGCCTGCGGCACAGGAGTGCCACCGTTGGCACTGAAGGGCCGGGTCGTTTGCGGAGGAGCCGCTGCAGGCGGCCTCGGCATCGCTCGATTCGGAATCGCAAGCACCTGCAAAGAGCCATTGGCCGTTCCTATTCTGGGAACCCCGATATAATCGGCCGCGGCCTGGGAAAGCTGAACGATATTGTGGTTCCGCGCTTTGCGGTCAATCACCCGCACGTCCACCATCCTCCCGGTGCTGTGGTTCGAGACCCGGACAATTGAGCCAAAGGGCAAATCAGCGTGGGAGCCAGTGTAGGCTCTCGGATCATACCGCTCTCCGCTCGCAGTGGTCCTGTCGAACAAACCACCCTGCATTCGCTGGATCTGGCCCAGTTGCGAGTCTCGAGCGGGAAGGCACTCAAGCCCTCCGCAAAAGGCGGCTACTGCGAGGATGGGGCGAATCGGCAAACGTCTCATGAGTCTTTCAGACAAGTAACAAGGGGGCTGCCCAACTTGCCAAAAAATTAT
>JBCCBR010000414.1:0-3762 GCA_039033935.1 Verrucomicrobiota bacterium | reverse complement strand
GATAACAGGCGGTCGGGTGATTAACTGATTCGACTTGCGCTCCCCGGTAGAAACACATGTCGTCGACATGGTTTTGGAGATGCTTCCACGCTCCTGAGATATCAGCTCCCGACTGACCCGCTTTCACAAAGTCGAATGGGCTTTTCACGAAGTAGCGCTCCCCCGACGACATCGCCGACTCCATGTCGCCCTGACGCTGAAACTTCTCAAGGTGAAGCCGCGACAGCTCCGGCTTCGGATCAAAGGTATCAATATGGGAGGGACCTCCCTCCATCATCAGAAAGATGCATCGCTTCGCCCGCGCCGGATGATGGACCCCACCGCTGGCACTCCCCAGCGAAGTGGCGGCTGAGGCCGAGCGGAGCAGACTTGTCATCGCGACCGATCCGAGTCCGGCACCGAGACCGTAGAGCGCCTCGCGACGCGACAGGGCAGAATGAAAATGTGGCAATCGCATAGGTTGGATCAGTTGATGTAGACAAATTCGTTCAGGTTGAAGAGCACGAGGCAGATGTGGGCCAGCCCTCGGGTCCGCGCGTCGACATCGCTGCGCTGGAGATCGGGCACATAGTCGCGGTAAGCGGGCATCACTTCGGTAAAGGTGTAGGGCTCGCCGGTCTTTTCGGCCATGACCGTGCGATCGACCGTGGTCGGGAAAACACCCGGCATTGGCCGGATCTGCTGCTCTTCCTTAGTCGCGAGATTCCACTCATCGACACAGGCGATCAGCTCCTGCTCACTCGGATGGCGCCCCAGGCTGAGTCGGAAAGCCCTACGAATCACGGCCCGCTGGTCGAGTTTTCCGCTGCGCTCGACTCCGGCGGCTGCCGTCATTTCGCGGAGCAGCCGATCGGCAAAGGCGAGCGAGCGGTCCTGCACCTCGGCCGAATTGAAAAGCGTCAGTGCCTGCGGTGCGATTGTCGATGTTTCCCGAACCTCGCAGGAAGCATCGAAGCCCGGCTGATTGAAGGTCTCCAGAAAGGGGTCGCGCAGTCCGCGAATCCTCTCGGCGTAGACGGTGCGTCGATTGCGCTGCTGCGGCAGCGGGTCGGGCTCGTAGACCGACGCGGTCCCACCCATGATCTGGCGCGGCTGGATCGCGACTTCGGGATTGATATCGGGCCGCACCGGGATGCCGCCGACCGTGCGGTTCAGCTCGCCGCTGACCGCGAGAAAGGAATCGCGAAGTTCCTCGGCCGTGAGGCGACGAGGTGCCAGCACTGCATAGAATTCGCCTCGCGGATCTTTCAAAGCGACCGCTTCGCGATCGGGATGCTCGGTGCTGCGGCGGAAGGTCTCGGAGCTGAGGATCAGCTGGTTAACCGCCCGCACCGACCAGCCCGATTCGATGAAGTAATGCGCCAGAAAATCGAGCAGCTCGGGATGTGTCGGAAGCTCTCCGGTCCCGCCGAAGTTATTTGGATTGTTGGCGATGCCGCGCCCGAAGTGCCAGGTCCAGAGCCGATTTACCATGACCCGAGCCGTAAGCGGATTCTGCGGATCGACGATCCAGTCGGCCAGACCAAGACGACGCGGTCCCTTCCCCTGCGGCAGCTCAGGTTGCTCCATTTCACCGAGTGAAACCGCCGCGCTAAGCACGCCGGGCGTGACCGGATCGCCCAGCGAATAGGCGTCACCACCGGTGAGGATGTGATCCGGCTCAATCTCTCCCTGCGCCCACGGCTGCGGTGGCATTTTTGGCAAAGGAGGCGCCGACCTGACCGCTTTGGTGCCACCGTCAAAAACGGCAAAAGCAAACGGCTTACCCCGCTCCTGCTCGAGCTTGTGGCGAGTGATATTTTTGCGGACCCGTCCCTGCGACGCTTCGATGTCAGGCGTCAGGCCATTGTCCCCGACCTTCGCCTCACCGGTTTCCTGTCGGCGGTTTGCAGCGATCGTCTCCTGTATCTCTTTGAGCTCGCCCTCGTAGGCCGCGATCTTCGCGTCTGCCCATTCCCTCGCCTCACCGATTCCGGAACGATTCTCCACCGCGAGGAGCGGGGCGGGCCGTTCTGCGAATTGCGTCGTCGAGAACGCCGCCATCATCTGATAGTAGTCGCGGGTCGGGACCGGATCGAATTTGTGATCGTGGCACTTGGCGCACTGCATCGCGTGGGCGAGAAAAGTCTGGCCGACCGAGTCGGTCACGTCGTCCAGCCACTGCTGACGCATTTCGCGGAAGACTGACATGCCGGTGTGCTCCCACGGTCCCATCCTCAGAAAGCCGGTCGCGACCAGATTTTCCGGGTCTTTCGCATCGATCAGATCACCGGCGAGCTGCTCGCGCACAAACTCATCGTAGGGCCGATCTCTGTTAAACGACCGGATCACATAGTCGCGATACCGCCATGCGTGAGGGCGGTGATAGTCGTTCGCGAAGCCGGCGGTGTCAGCGTAGCGAGTCACATCGAGCCAGTGGGAACCAAAGCGCTCGCCGTAGTGGACCGAATCCATCAGCGCCTTGCCGTATTCTCGGACCGCAGCGTCCGGGTCTGCTTTGAAAGCTTCCCGGAAATTGTCGACCTGCACCGGAGTCGGGGGCAGGCCGGTGTAGGTGTAGTTGAGCCGACGAGCCAGAGTCGTGGCATCAGCGGCGGGAGCGGCCGGGAGATCCAGCTCATCGAGCTTCCGGGAAATCAGGTAGTCAATCGGATGGTTATCCGCGGGGATCTCGGGCACGGCAAGCGGACGATAGGACCAGAGCTTCTCGGTCTCGTAGCGACGATTCTGCCAGTCCTCCGAAAGTGCCAGCGAGGTCGCAACCTGTTCGCCTTCGGCATATTCATCTTGGATCGCAGCGACGCGTTCGTCATCGGGCCACGGCGCACCTTCATTGATCCAGTCGCGGATCCACCACGTCTCTTCCTCGGTCAGCTTATCCGCTTCCTTCGGTGGCATTTCCCAACCTTCGATTTCACGAGTCGAAACTTTGTAGAGAAAACTCTCTTCCCCTTTGCCGAGCACGACTACCTCTTCCTCATATTCATCCCCGCCCCAGAGCAGGTCGTCGCGGGTCCGCATGTCGAAACCGCCTTTGATTTTACCCGGATCGTCTCCATGGCAGGCGTTGCACTTTTCGGCAAACATCGGCGCGATCCGCAGCGCATAGAGCTTCTCGCCAACCGTCGGCTCGGTAGCTGATGCGATGCTCGCAATGACCAGCAGACAGATTGAGGTAGTCAGAGCACGCATCAGTATTTCCCTCCCTCGTAAAGTTCTCGCATTTCGTCCGCACTGAGCGCGGCTCGGTAGATACCGAATTCATCAATCCGTCCGTTAAGCGTCCGGAAGTGCTTTGCCCGGATATCGTCGGTCCAGTTACCGAGGTCGGCTTCGCCGATCTGCAGCGGAAACAACGGCTTGTCCCGATTGTCGCCGTCGACGATCGCGATCTCGTCGCCGTTGAGGTAGTGCTTCACCTCGCCCGATGCGGTATCGATTGTCGTGCCGATGAACTGCCACTGACCACTCTGCTGAGGCGTCCAGAAATTATCCGAGAAGAATCGGCGAGCGTGATCATCGAGATCGTCCCAACCCATCGGACTGGTCGCGAAGTGGAGATGCCCGGTCCGCGCGACCTGCCAGTGAACCTCGTTTTCATCAAAAGACTCGGTCAGAAAGAGAGAATTCAGGTGGCGGTCGAGCGCGTCGATCCGCACCCAGACATAGAGCGTCATTTCGGGAAACTCGCCCGGCATCACAAACCGGACCCGGTCCCCTTCCCGCCGAAAGTCGAGCGCCGTTTTGCCCGGCCACCGCCCT
>JBCCBR010000413.1:0-3779 GCA_039033935.1 Verrucomicrobiota bacterium | reverse complement strand
TCTTGTGGTGCTTTGCCGATTGACACCCCAACATCTTGTTGCGACTCTCAAATTTAATATTTTGGAATGCGGTGTGTGAAGTGCCAGGATCTGGATAGCAAGGTGATCGACTCTCGCCTTTCGAAGGACGGTTTTTCGATCCGACGTCGGCGCCAGTGTCTCGCCTGCGGCTACCGTTTCACCACCTACGAGCAAGTGGAACGACAAGACATGCTGGTTGTCAAACGCGATGGTACTCGCGAACCCTTCAAGCGAGACAAGCTGCTGGGTGGTCTTGTCAAAGCCTGCGAGAAACGTCCAGTGCCGCTCGACCGATTGGAAACCGCCGTTGAAACGATCGTGAACGATCTCCAGTCAGAGAATCTCAAGGAAATCCCCAGCCGAATGATCGGCCCCAAAGTGATGGAGCAGCTCAAAGATATCGACCCGGTCGCCTTTGTTCGCTACGCCTCCGTCTATCGGCAATTTCAGGACGTGGGAGAGTTTTCGGATGTGATCGAGTCTCTCGAAAATGCCCCAATTGATAAGCTCCTCCAGCCCGATCTCTTTGAAGCCAGCAACAACAACTGACCACCACATTTCTCCCTTTCCCCCACCCCACATCTAATCCGCACAGACACAAACACCGCACCCGAACACACATCATGATCGCCCTTCCGCACGATCTTCCTTTCATTCGCATCGGCGAGCACAGCCTCGCCGTCTGTGAGTCCCAGTGGCTCACTGACACCCTCAGCAACGCAGCGAACGCGGCGACTGACGGGCCACAATCCACCAGCTCGCCAGTCCCCGATTGGCTTGTTGAAGACATCTCCCAAGGAGTCCAGTCCTACCTCAAAAATCACTTTCCAGGTTCAGTGATCGATTCAAAAGATCTCTTTGAGAAAATTGGCAAGACTCTTTCCTCACTCGGACTGAGCCACGTCGCGGCGAAGATGGACACATCGCCGCCACCAATCCGGATCTCCCTGACCGACCTCGTCCGTCGAGCCGGGGACGGGTATGAGCTCGCTTTTTTTGACTTGCTTGCGCGAACAGTGCGATCTGCCGCAGAGGAGGGCGCGCACGAAGTGCAGTGTCATGGTCTAGATCGCTGCGTCAAGAAGCTCGCCTCGTCGAAGAGATGGAGCCGCCGCTGTGAGACTCTCAAGGCGGAGATCAAAGCGTTCCTCGCCGACGCCGAAGAGCAATCGGCTGATGCCAATCCCTTCATCGAAGTCTCGGTGGCGCAATAACTCCAGAGCAGCCTGGAAACTCTCTGGATCGGTTCTTATGCATCGGTCCTTTCGTCTTCATGACTTTGTTTGAAAAAATCATCGCCCGGGAAATACCGGCCGATATCATTCACGAGGATGATCGATGCATTGCGTTTCGTGACATTGATCCGCAGGCCCCCACCCATCTCCTCGTCGTTCCGAAGAAGCCCATCGCGCGCGTCGGAGAGGCGGTCGCCGAGGATGAAGCGCTACTTGGTCATCTCCTGCTCACGGCTGGCGCAATCGCACGAGATCTGGGCTTTTCCGACACCAGCGAAGAGGGGTTCCGCATCATTATCAATCACGGCAAAAACGGAGGCGAAGCGATCCCTCACCTGCATCTCCACATGCTCGCAGGACGCCCTTTGCAATGGCCCCCGGGCTGAAAAAGTCGCCGCTTCGGAGCGGTGGTTTTAACCACCCCGCGAAGCCCCTGCCGCAGAGCCGTTGCAAAAACCCGTGAATCGCGTGAATTGCGTTTCACCTGCCGACAAGCCAGGAACAGCCGAGAGTATTTGCGATCTCCTGAGGCGACTAAAGATCGCCGCTCCGGAGTGGTGGTTTTAACCACCCAACTACGCCCCCGCCGAGCCGACCAGAGAAATGACTGAGAATAACAGCCATCCGGAGACAAAGGCCCGTGTCGGCTGGCGGGAGTGGATAACTTTCCCCGAGTGGTCGATCAATGCGGTCAAGGCGAAGGTCGATACCGGCGCGCGCACTTCTGCGATCCACTGTGCCACCTACGAACAAATCGAGGGTCCTGACGGAGACAACTGGGTCCAGTTTGAAGTCGAGCCCGATCAAAGATCAACTCGCCGTATCGTTTGCCAGGCTCCGATCATCGCGCAGAGGTCCGTTCGTGACTCCGGTGGTCACGAGGAACTCCGATTTTTCGTGTTGGCGAAAGGCGTGCTCGGAGAGCACCAATGGGAATTTGAGTTGAGCTTGACCCAGCGGCCCAACATGAAATTCAGAATGCTCCTGGGCCGCACCGCTCTCGAAGACCGATTTCTAGTCGACCCGGCAAAGTCCTACGTCGCAGGGAAAAGTTTCGATAACTGAGAGGTGACCCGGATTGATTTTCCACGTCAAACTGGCGTAGATGAAGATCGCTATCCTTTCCCGTAATAAACGCCTCTATTCCACCAACTCACTCGTCGAGGCGGCAGAGGCGAGAGGGCACGAGGTCGAGGTGATCGACTATCTGCGCTGTCACATGGAGATCACCTCGATGCGCCCGGCGATCTACCTCGGCGAGCGCAAATTGGATGACATCGACGCGATCATCCCTCGCATTGGAGCATCCCACACCTTCTTCGGCTGCGCGGTGGTGCGTCAGTTCGAGATGATGAGTGTCTTCTGCGTCAATGAATCGGTCGCAATCACTCGCTCACGCGACAAGCTCCGCTCTTTACAGCTGCTTGCACGCAAAGGGATCGGCCTCCCTGTAACGAGTTTTGCCCATGATCCACGCGCTGCCGGGACCCTCATCAAACAGGTTGGCGGCGCACCCATCGTCATCAAACTGCTCGAGGGCACTCAGGGCGTTGGCGTGGTTTTGGCTGAAACGACAAAGGCCGCTGAGTCGGTGATCGAGGCTTTTCGCGGGCTCAATGCCAACATTCTCGCTCAGGAATTCATCAAAGAAGCCGGCGGAGCTGATCTGCGTTGCCTCGTCATTGGCGGGAAAGTGGTCGCGGCAATCAAGCGACAAGCAAAGGATGGAGAATTCCGCTCAAATCTCCATCGGGGTGGCTCTGCCGACGTGGTCAAAATCACTCCAGAAGAACGATCGACTGCCGTGCGGGCTGCTAAAATTCTCGGTCTGAATGTAGCCGGGGTCGATTTACTCAGGTCGAATCATGGTCCGGTCGTGATGGAAGTGAATTCTTCTCCCGGGCTCGAAGGAGTCGAAAAAGCGACCGGTAAGGACGTCGCCGGGATGATCATCGACTTCATCCAGAAGAGTGGTGCAAACGCCTCGGTCCGGACAAAAGGCAAGGGTTGAGGCGCTGGCTTCTTCGGGGTGTCATCGCGCTAGAGAGCAATCGAGGGAAATGCTTGCCACTCCGGTGGCGGGCTGTTTCGATGCTGCGATGCGCCGCCTGAGTTTACTTTTAGTTCTCGCTTCTCTCGGAAGCCTGTTTTCACACGGACAGGAGAAAAAGCCAGATCCAGCTTTAGTTGAGGGAGAGGCCTCGCTTGCCCGCCTTGCAGAGGTCAAGTTCCTCTCCTTGTTTAATGGTCAGAATCTGGAAGGATGGCAGGGCGACACCGAGGGCTACATCGTCGAGGACGGCATCCTCGTTTGCCAGAAAGGCGCAAAGGCTCTTGAGACCGCAAAGGAATACAGCGATTTTGTCTTTCAGTTCGAATTCAAACTCACCGAGAGCGGCAATAACGGTCTCGGTATCCGAGTCCCCTCAGGTGGTCATGCCGCCTACCAGGGCATGGAGCTGCAGATACTTGATCATCGTGGCGATCGCTACCACGTCGCGGTCGAGGGCGGAGGTCGTGTTT
>JBCCBR010000412.1:0-3788 GCA_039033935.1 Verrucomicrobiota bacterium | reverse complement strand
GGGTCGGCCTGGCTGCTGCATTTCCTCAAAGAGACTTTGTAGTCGCTCATGCACTGAAGGTCGCATTCCACATTGCGGTGGGAAACTTTGGGACACTGGCTGTGTTGCGCCCAACCTGGGGGAGGGCTCTCAGGGTCATACTCGCGAGCGTCAAGGCGACCTGTTTTGGCGTTCTCCCCCTCGCATTGATCATGGGGCTGAGCTGGTGGGCAATTCCGGTAGCCTTGTTAGGGGTTGCAGCCGTGCTGACTATTTTCACTTGCTGGCATCGAGAAGATCCGCCTAACACGACCCGGCGCTGGATTGCTCAGGTCAGCGGTGCGGCCTTTGTTTCGCTGCTAGGTCTTTTCAATTTATGAATCAGAAGGATTTATCGGTTAGCGGATCGAAGTGTCGAATCTTCTGGGGAGAAGGTGCTCCGGAAATCGACGGACGCGGCATCGGGATGGTGGGCTGTTTCTCCGCGGGGTCGAAGCGCGAGGCCCTCGCGCTTCTCGATTTGGCTGAGCGCGAGCTGTATTCAAAAGGCGTCACCAGCCTGCGGGGTCCGCTCGATGGTGATACGATGCACCCCTACCGATTTGTCGTCGAAAGCGATGGGAGCCCTTCGTTTCCGATGGAACCAGGTAATCCGCCGGATTGGCCTCTCTGGTGGTCTGAGGCAGGGTGGTCAATTGCTGAGCACTATGTCTCCTCGCGCGTTGAACTGGATTCCGAGAAAGAGAGAGACTTCGAGCGCATCGAGCGTCGACTTTGCAAGGGCGGTCTTGTGATCCGGCCGATCGAACTCGATCGATTCGAAGAAGAGTTGAGGTTGCTCTACCCGTTTTTGCTCGAGCGCTTCTCCGAGAATGTTCTCTTCTCGCCGTTTTCAGAATCCGAGTTTCTGGCGCACTACCTGCGAGCCCGACCTCTTGTCGACTCGCGTTTTGTGTTGGTCGGTGAGGATGAGAAGGGACTTGCGGGTATCGTGTTTGCCTACGTTGATCCAGAGCAGCGCCTCATCGTCAAAACATTGGCATCTCGAATGCCGGGCTTGGGTAGCCTGCTTTTGAATCGAGTCCAAAAGACGGCGAAAGAGATTGGCTGCCGCGAAGCGATTCACGCATTGAAGCACGCTGGAAATGCTTCCTGTCGAGTCAGCAGTCGACTCGGAGGCGCTGTTTTTCGGCGCTACGCTTTGTTTGGGAAGGGGGGACCGGAGTGAATCTAGTTGAAAGGTTGGAAGAGCATTCCCGGGATCGGCCTGAAGCTATAGCTCTGGTGGATCGAAATCATCGTTTCACCTTTGCTGAACTATCTCGCGCGACTCGACACGGTGCCGCGCAGCTGGTGTCGGAGGGACTTCGAAGAGGCGATGCGGTTTTGTTCTTTCACCCCGTGTCGGTTGAGCTATACACCGGCTTGCTCTCCGTGATGCGGGCTGGGATGAAGGCCGTATTCATCGACCCGTCGGCTTCCCCTGAATTTTTCGCTGCCTGTTGTCGCAAGCTTGAAATCAGCGGGTTCTTCGGTTCGGGAAAGGCCCATCTTTTGAGACTGAAGCATCGTGAGCTTCGCAAGATACGCATACGTTTTCACACGTCGGGATGGGTCCCTCGCTCGACGCGTTGGGCCGCGCGAGGCGACTCATCCGAGGAAAGGTTTCCGGTAGTCGAGACGGCCGGGGACGATCACGCCCTCATCACATTCACAAGCGGGAGTACGGGGACGCCCAAGGGGGTCGCACGCTCGCACCGGTTTCTGCTCAACCAGCACGCTTCGCTCGAGAGGAGTCTCGGTCTGCAGGCGGGTCAGACTGATTTGGTGACCCTGCCAATTTTCACCTTGGCCAATCTCGCTTCCGGCGTCACCAGTGTTCTCGCCGATACCGATCTCGCCAATCCGGGGAAGGTCGACAGGGATCAAGTGATCAATCAGATCTCCTCAGAGAAGGTCGATCGGATTGTCGCTTCCCCCGCTTTCTTCGATTCGCTTCTTGCTGAGGGCGACGGACTGGAGATCGGCGAAGTGGACAAGGTTTTCACGGGCGGAGCGCCTGTCTTTCCACGCCTGCTCGATCTCCTCCGGCAGCGTTTCCCGAACGCCTCCGAGATTTCGGCAGTCTACGGATCGACCGAAGCTGAACCCATTGCCGAGCTGAGCTACCGGGATATCGGTGAGGACGATCTTGTCCGCATGCAGCAAGGCGACGGGCTTCTGGCGGGGCGACCCGTGCCCGGTCTGGGCATCAAGATCGTGGAAGGCGAGATCCTCGTTACTGGTGAGCATGTCCTGAAAGGCTACCTCAGGGGAGAAGGGGACGCCGAAACCAAGGTGGAGATCGATGGCGAAATCTGGCACCGTACAGGAGACCTCGGTCGCCTCGAAGAGGATGGCCGCCTCTGGCTCCTCGGTCGCAAAGCCGTCGTCAATCAATCGGCGATCACGCCTTTTGCGGTTGAGTGTGCCGCCAGCTTTCTTTCAGAAAAAGGCCGGACCGCCATCCTTGAGCTGGAGGGTGAGCTGATTCTCTTCGCCGAAAAAGAAGTCGATGCTTCAGATCAACTCAAGCGCCTCGCCGATCAGTTCGGTATCACGCAGATTCGGATGCTCGACAAAATCCCGATGGATCGGCGGCACAACGCCAAGGTCGATTATCCCGCTCTCAGAGAACTTGTATCAGTTCGATCGTGATTCAGCGCCTGGGTAACCAGCGGTTCAAATTTTGAAGGCAGTCTGTAGCGAAGTGCTACTCAGCATCATCTGTCGCCGAGTCTCTGGCATTTCCCTGACCTTTCCCATAGGTGCGGATCCACTCGACTTGCAGCTCGAAAGGCCCCTCCTGCTTGTCGGCGAGGATGATGCCAATCTGTCTGATGACTGCTGGGTTTAATTCGGTTTCGGGAAGATCGCGACCTCGCCAGCCGCCGCGGAATTCGGAAAAGGGGACTTTGACTTGATGCCACTTGCCTTTTGTCGTTTTGAATTTCCCGGCAAAAGAAACCGGCATGTCGCGGTAGAGTGCATCCGATTCGAGACGCACCTGATACTCTCTCCCGTCGCCTTTGACTTTCAGCAGGATCCCGAGGTCGTTGCTGAGATCCCGTTCGATCGGGCCGCTTTCGACCAGAGAGAATCCTCCGTTGTTTTCGAGGGAAAGCTCACCGGAAAAAGTCAGCACACCTGCCTCAGAAATTTGCTCGTTCCCTTCGGAAAGGCCACCCATGACGCCGTCGTTGACGATGCTCCAGTCAGGCCCATGGAAGTCGCTGCCGTCGAATTCAGCGATCGTCTGGCCCCTCCAGAGCCAGGGCTGTTCTTCGAGTTTGCTCTCTTCCCCAATTACTGAAACGAGTGTGATAGCGGGCATCAAAATCGTCAAAAGGCAGCGACTGATAAGATCTTTCATCGGTGGAGTTACGGTTCTGGAGACTCACTTCTGGAAAAGTTTCTCGGGCGATGCTTGTTTTTCTTGTTCGTGAGCCCCTACTTTTCCAGATTGAACCCTATCTGGTCGCCGACCTAACCCTGTTCACTGTCTCACCTAACCCTGTTGGATCGATCACCTAACCCTGTTGAATTGAAGGCGTTGCCCTCGAAGACTGCTATGAAAGTCCATGCCTTGTTCTGGTTTCTCACGCTCACCTTCATTGGTCTGCTCGGAGAGGAGCGCCCCAATGTTGTCTGGATTATCTCAGACGACCTCAGTCCTGAGCTAGGGTGTTACGGCTACCCCGGGGTAAGCACCCCCCACATCGATCGACTTGCTGAGGAGGGGACGCTATTCACCCAAGCTTTTTCAACCT
>JBCCBR010000411.1:0-3793 GCA_039033935.1 Verrucomicrobiota bacterium | reverse complement strand
GCCGGGGAATCGCTATTCGATTGGCATCGAAATGTGCGAGCACGAGGGTGATGACCGGGCCCAGACTCTGGAACGCACCGCCAAGCTGGCCGCATCCTTGATGTATTACCATAACATCCCGATTGAGAACATCAGGGCTCATTATCACTGGCCCCGGGCTGGCTATTCGACCCCCAACAAAAATTGTCCCCATTTCCTGCTCGAGGGCGGCATGCCCGGGCCCACCTGGCGCTGGTTCGTCGGTCGCATCAATCAGCATCATCAGCGCCTCGAGCTCTACCAGCAGGAGCAGCAAGAAAAGCAGCTCGAAGAAGAACGACGTCGCAAAGCCCGCGAAATGGTGCTCAGAGCCATCACCCGTTTGACCGATTGGGTCGCTTTTCGAGTTTCCTAGCGATTTATCTCACTCACCGTTCCGATGATCTACAGCAAGCTAATCCAGCTCCTCATTCTTTCCTGCATTGGATTTTTCGCTCTCGGCGGCGAGGCCAAAGCGGCGCTTAATCCGAATGACGAATACATTCTCGTATCGGGCGGTCCGGCCCTGCGGAAGTGGGAAGACCTTCGTCGCGAGGCTCATCAACACGATCGGTGGTGGGGCAATTTCATACGCACAGCGCGAATTCGCGTTCAGGGACTTCAGAAGGCGACCGACGGCAAAATCAATATCACCTGGCTGGTCTACCGCCCCGGCTACGAAACCCGCGCGACGGAGGATGGCGACCCGCTCATCTCCCACATCGAAAGCGTTCGCGACAAATACAAGATTCGTCTCGTCTGGTTCAATACCACCGATCAGATGATCAACTACGTCAACAGCGGGCAGGACCGGCGAAAGGTCAAAGTCTCAGGATTCGAGTATTTCGGTCACTCCAACAAATATTGTTTCCTGATCGATTATGGGAACGGCATCCTCGGCGCCTCCGAGGTCTATTTTCACGAACGCGATATTTCACGGTTGAGTCGCAGGGCTTTCGCTCGGGGTGCCTTTTGTAAAAGCTGGGGATGTCACAGCGGCGAGTCTTTCTCCGCCGCCTGGAAACGCGCTCTCGGGGTCAAAATGATCGGGGCCGTCGGCAAGACCGATTACTCTGAGTGCTACAAAAATATCCTGCCCTTTGTTTCTCCGGGAGGTCGCTGGACCAGCTGAGTGCGACAGCGATCCGTCAATACCCGGAGGCTTTGGGCTTCGACCTATAAAAATTCGTAGCGCTAGGCGAAATTTTGGGGCAGTCTCGATCGGGCTCGTGTCCCGCGATCCATGAATTCAGAATCATTCCAGGAACTCTACGATCTCCCGTTTTTCGATCTCATCCAGAAAAGCCGCCGCGTCCATGAAGCGCATTGGCCGGATCGAGAAGTCCAGCTCTGCACCCTCCTCAGCATCAAGACGGGTGGTTGCTCTGAGGATTGCTCCTATTGCGCGCAGTCGTCCCGCTACAGCACCAGTGTCGCGCCCGAGCGGCTCATGGCGAAGTGCGATATCCTGAAGCGTGCCGAGCACGCCCGTGCCACTGGATCGACTCGCTTTTGCATGGGGGCTGCCTGGAAAGGCGTCCGAGCTGGTACGAAGCGATTCAATGATGTGCTCGATATCGTCCGCAGCGTCGCTGATCTCGGCATGGAAGTTTGCACCACCCTCGGCGAACTCGGGCCGACTGAGGCCGAAGAGCTCCGCGATGCTGGCGTCACTGCCTACAATCACAACATCGATACCTCTCCCGAGCACTACAAAAACATCGTCTCGACCCACACGTTTCAGGACCGTCTTAACACCCTCCGCAACGTTCAGGATGCCGGGATGTCGGTTTGCTCTGGAGGTATCCTCGGTCTCGGTGAAACGACCAAGGATCGCCTCCACATGCTGCAGATCCTCAGTGAGTTCAATCCCCAGCCGGAGAGTGTCCCGATCAATTCCCTCGTCCCGATTCCTGGCACACCACTGGCCGAGTCGAGCGGGGTCGATTCCTTCGAGGTCGTGAAAATGATCGCGATTGCCCGCATCAATATTCCGAAGGCGAAAATCCGCCTCTCCGCCGGTCGCAAACAGATGAGCGAGGAGTTGCAGACCCTCTGCTTTTTCGCAGGGGCCAATTCCATCTTCTACGGCGACAAGCTCCTCACCACTGGGAACCCCGAGGCTGAGAAAGATCTGAAGCTGTTGAAAAAACTCGGTTTGCAGCCCCAAAAACCAAATCCGGCCATGGGCGCTCCTGAGCCAGAGCCCGAGCGGCCGCTCGAGCCTGCGGTGGTGGGGTAATGTCTTGCGCGACGAGATCGAAACTTGATCAGTCAAAGAGTTCGCTCAGACTGAGATCACCACAGACGAAAGTTTTGGGGGAGGCGTCCCCATCTTCGATCACTTCGACATCGAGATAAACCCCATGGGTGGGATTGCGATGAACCGTTACGGATTGTGTTTCCGGCTCCACGATCCAATATTCTGAAACACCGGCTTCGGCATAGATCGCGGCCTTGAGCCGGTCCCTGTCAGCTGTATTCAGGCAGACTTCGATCACGAGCGAAGCAGATTGAGGGTGTTTGTATTTGAAATCGTCGATCTTACCTTGCACGACCATGAGGTCCGGCTCAGGCTGCGAATCGTGGGTCGTAAGCGGTCTTTCCTTAAGGAGCCGATATCCGCTAGGGATTTGTTTCAGGAGCCATTCCTGAAGACGCTCGATCAGATACTCGTGCAATGGCGATTTACTAATCTTCTTGACCGGAATCCCTCGCAGCAACTCGATATCCCCATCGATCCAGCCCAGCGCAGTCGATTCATGATAAAATTCAACCGACATCGGAGCGATCTCCGACTTGATAACATCTATTTCCGACGCCGCTGCCATCGGTATAGAGGTGGCGTCGTTCAGAAAAAAGTCGAGCGTTTCGCTAAACTGAAGCTATGACCGCGAAATGACCTGGAGCTTCCAAAACCACCATTTTAATCTCGCTTTGCAGGGCGAGATCATGGCGATTTTGAATGTCACCCCTGATTCGTTTTCGGATGGTGGGCAGTATCAGCAGCCTGAGGATGCCATGATTCGAGCACGCCAACACGTCGCAGAAGGAGCCGCCATTCTCGACATTGGAGGCGAGTCAACCCGACCAGGGGCGGATCCCGTCTCGGTTGAGGAAGAAATCCGACGTGTCGTCCCTGTCATTCGAGAAGTTCGCACAGAGTTTCCCGAAATCGCCATTTCGATCGATACGATGAAAGCGTCGGTCGCTGCTGCCGCGATCGACGCTGGGGCCGATATCATCAATGACGTGACCGGCTTTCGCGACAATGCAATGATCCAACTCGCTGCCGAGTCCGGCGTTGGCCTTGTCGTCATGCATATGCAGGGCCAGCCTCGCACGATGCAGACGTCACCGATCTATGGTGATGTCATCTCGGAGGTGAGGGAGTTTTTCCGAGACAGGACTGACGCCCTCCTCGCCGCTGGCGTGAAACCGGACACGATTGTCCACGACCCCGGCATCGGATTTGGAAAAACCCTCGACCACAACCTCACCCTGCTGAAGCACCTCCCTGAGCTGGCAGTCGCCGACCGTCCGCTCCTCCTCGGCGTCTCACGGAAATCGTTTATCGGCCGATTGATTGATTCCGACGAAATGGCTGATCGGAACTGGCCGACCGTAGCCCTCACTGCCCGAGCCCGCGAACAGGGCATCGCCCTCCACCGCGTTCACGATACCAAGCCCAACCTCGAATCCCTCCGCATGATGGAAGCGATGATTGGATGTTAGCAGTTGGCAGTCGGCAGTTGGCAGTTGGCAGTTGGCAGTT
>JBCCBR010000410.1:0-3799 GCA_039033935.1 Verrucomicrobiota bacterium | reverse complement strand
CGGACCGTCGACCTCGACGGCTTGTCTTTCGTCGGGCCGCGCCATGTCGAGTGACACGCCCTCGGTCGTCGTGTGCTCGAAATCGTGCGCCCACCCGATTCGGTCGAGAGCGGACGCGACTTCGCGTTGGAGTCGCGACGGCATACACTCGCAACGTTGATAAGCTTCTTGCAGCGCCTGTTGTGATTCCATTACGGGGAAGCTCGCGGTGGGCCATTCCCCTTGCCCTTACTATTCGCGAAAACAAGAACGCCCGTGCTGCGAAATGCCTTAAAAGCTGCCAAACTGGTAGCTCTGCAGGGGCCTCACGTCGTCCCTGGGTCAGTGTAAACAAAGATCAACGGTTCTTCGTCTTCGGCAGCCTTGGCCTTCGCCTCGTCCAGCTCTTCCATCGTGAATACCGAGCTCGGGATTCTGATGTCGGAGTAGGCGACCGACAGGGCACAAAACAAAAAGACCGTGGCGAGCAATCCACTTTTCATAGAGCCACGATACTCCGAATTTACGCCAGTCCAGCAGCTTTTTCACCGATTCGCTCATGCTGATTGCACTTGCCTCGGGGCACGGATCAGAAACCAGGATCGATTTCCCAGCTCCAAAACCTCGACAAGAAGAGAGCCGACCCCTTACCTTTTCTCCATGTCTTTCATCCTCGCCCTCGATCAGGGAACTACCAGCTCGCGCGCCATTGTTTTCGACGAAAACGGTTCGATCTGCGCTATCGGCCAACAGGAGTTCGAACAGCTTTTCCCGTCGCCAGGACTAATCGAACACGACCCAATCACGATCTGGGAATCGCAGCTCGCGGTCGCTCGCGAAGCAATATCGCAAGCCGGCATTGAAGCTTCTGAGATTGCAGGGCTGGGTATCACCAACCAGCGGGAAACGACCGTGATCTGGGACCGAAAAACGGGTGAGCCGGTTCACAACGCCATCGTGTGGCAGGACCGACGGACTGCAGACTTCTGTCGGGCCATTCCCGAGAGCGACGCAAAAAAGATCCAGGAGATCAACGGTCTTGTCGTCGATGCCTACTTCGCAGGATCGAAGATTCGCTGGCTCCTCGATCACGTCGAGGGCGTTCGCGAGCGCGCCGACGCAGGCGAACTTGCCTTCGGCACCGTGGACTCGTGGCTCGTCTGGAAGCTAACCGGGGGAAAACATCACCTCACCGATGTCACGAACGCCTCGCGCACGATGCTGTTCGACATCCGGACACTCGAGTGGAGCGACCCCCTTCTCGATATCCTCGACATTCCCCGCTCGCTGCTGCCGGAGATCAAGAGCAGCTCGGAAGTCTACGGCGAAACCGACCCCGGCCTTTTCGGCTCTGCTATTCCAATCGCAGGCATCGCCGGAGATCAACATGCGGCGCTGTTCGGACAGGCGTGCCACGATTCCGGCCAGGCGAAGAACACTTATGGAACGGGCTGCTTCATGCTCATGAATACCGGGAGCGAGCCCGTCCCCTCGTCTCACCGCCTCCTCACCACCGTCGCGTGGAAGATCGGCGACGAGACCGAGTATGCGCTCGAGGGCAGCATCTTTATCGCCGGGGCGGCTATCCAGTGGCTCAGAGACCAACTCGGCATCATTGCCTCAGCCCCCGAGGTCGAGAGTCTCGCCTCGGAGGTGGCCGATACGGACGGCGTCTACTTCGTTCCAGCCTTTGCCGGACTAGGAGCACCGCACTGGGATGGCTTTGCTCGCGGCACCATCACCGGCCTGACCCGCGGATCGAACAAAGCCCACATCGCACGAGCAGCGCTGGAGGGGATCGCCTTTCAAACCCACGACGTTCTCGCCGCGATGGTCAAAGACTCAGGCATCGAACTGGCGGAACTCCGTGTCGACGGCGGGGCCTCGCAGAACGACCTCCTCATGCAGATTCAAGCCGATGTCCTCGGCGTTCCGGTCGTCCGCTCGCAGATCGCTGAAACGACGGCTCTCGGCGCGGCCTACCTCGCCGGACTCGCCGTCGGAGTCTGGGAAAACAAAGAGGCAATCGCCGAAAAGTGGCAGGAAGCCGGGAGATTTACTCCAGATCCGGCTTCCGACATGAAAAAGAAGCTCGCAGGCTGGAAAGCGGCCATTGAGCGGACTCTCTCGAGCTGACTGGCGGACCTTTCCGAAGTCGCTTTCCAATGGGTAATCGGCACGTTGATCGCTCAGGTTTCGCGATCAAAACACAGCCCCACCTCGTGACAAGTTTGTCACCCCACCATAACATTAAGCTTTGTTAAGCAAACCGGATTGGCACGTAAGTTGCATCGTCGAGAATGGTCAGAAATTTCAACTCAACCCTTCTGTCCCATGCTCGATCAATCCGACACCACCATTGATTCATATGCCGGTGAACCACCGGTCGAAAGCGAGATCGATAATCTCATCCTCGTCGTGAGGGCGGACCCGATCATCTGCGGCCACTCGACCGAAGCCCGGAACCTCGCCGAAGCCGCGATCAGTCGCGGTTTCAAGTCAGTCCACATTGTCAGTTATCCCATCGGGACGCTGCAAGAAAGCGAACTTCCGCTAAAGCCGCTCGAGACCATTTCGCCCTACTCCGAGGGCATCACCGTGGATCGCCCCGAGCCAATCGGCGACTACAAAGTGCTCGATGGGCGTCTCGGTTACGCGATCAGCGGCCAGCTGGTCGATCTCCTCCACAATTTGCCGGGCAGAACAATTCTCATGGATCTCTATCTGGTCCCCCACGGCCAGATGGTGCTCAACGCGGTCGAGAGCTTTCGTGGGCTCAAGACTTCCCCAGAGGTCCACACCATCGGCGAAGCGGTGGGATCAGACATCACCAATGTCGTCACCAACGCGCTTGCCGCCGGCCAGACAGGGGCTGCGCAGGTCGTGCTCTCGAACTACCTCCAGCACGATCTCCCGGTCGCGGTGAGCGAGTTTACCAAGGACATGATCGTCGAGTCAGGAGCAAAGGTCGACGCCGAGTTGGGGACCGACTTTGCGACACAACTTCGCGAGCGGGTCGAGATCAGCTTCCCTGCCATCGACACCAGCGCTTACACTTCGATCGAGGGAGATCAGGAACGCGTCTCCGAAGTTCTCAAAAATCGCGGCCTCGAGCGAGACGGCTATGTCATGTTCCTCTCGCGGATTGCCCCGGCGAAGGGAGTCGACGATCTCATCGAAGCCTACAAGTCGAGCGAACTCTACGGCGTGAAAAAGCTCATCATTTGCGGCAACGGCCCCATGAAAGAGGAGATCAAGCAAATGTCGAAAACCGATCCGAACATTCAGGTGCTCGACGACGTCAGCGACGAAGAGAAGGGTGTCCTCATGCACGCCTGCTTTGCCTACTCACTGCCGAGCAAGCCGCGTCCTGAGTTCATCGAGACATTCGGCATCGCGGTCGCGGAAAAAATGCTCGCGGGCGGCCTTGGTCCGGTCATCACGACTCGCACGGGGGGCATTCCCGAAGCAACGGGAGGACACTGCCTCGAGCACCAGGCTGGCGACGTCGGTCAGCTCCGCGAGTGTCTCAATCGCGCCTACTTCATGACCACAGAGGAACGAAAAGAACTCTCGGATCGCGCTCGCCAGTTTGCGCTGAATTTTGATCGCGCTGCGATACTCGACAATCTCATCACCCGCTGTCTCGCTGCGTTTTGATCACTGTGGCGACAACGATTCGCCCCCTTCCGCAGAAGGTCCATTCGCAGCCATTACCAAAAACCGGGAGACGATCCGATTTCGTCTCCCGGTTTTTTGCGTTTCGTGGAAATGTTTGCGCTTTGGGCGGGTTGATCCACGCTACGCCCGAATCGCATCG
>JBCCBR010000409.1:0-3814 GCA_039033935.1 Verrucomicrobiota bacterium | reverse complement strand
TGACCGTCCTGACGAAGAAGGACTCGCCTTCCATGAAAATAAGATCCGTGGTGCGCGCCCCAATATCCACCAACAGGACGGTGCCTTCGACGTCGCTGTAATTGTAACGCAGGGCGTTGTAGAGAGCGATCGGTGCAACTTCGGCCCCGGTTGATTTGAGCCCAGCATCCGCGATCAACTGATCAATATCGGTCAGCTCGTCCGATTTAATGGCAGCGAGCACGACCTCGGCCTCGACGTCATCTGGATCGCCCATCAACTGGTATCCCCAGACGACCTCGTTAATTGGATAAGGCACCTGCTGCTGGGCCTCAAATTCAACGATCTGATCGATCCGCTCCCCATCCAGTGCGGGGATCGAGGCGAATTTCATCAAGACCGGCTGCGACGGAATCACATAGCGGGTCTTGGCCCCTTTCAGCTTGAGCTCGGCCCCGATTTCTTTGAGAGCGAGCCCGGACTGAGACTGGCGAGACTCATCGTCAGCCGGATCACCAACAAAAGCTCGATGTTCGAGTCGATCGAGCCGCAGCCCACCTGCGCCGACGGGGGAAAAAACGGCTCCGGTGACATGCTGGGAACCCACGTCGAGCGAAATGATGCGATCTTCAGCCATAAAAAGAAGGTGTCAGCTAGATCAGTGAAGAATCAATCTTCGAAAAACAGAAATTAGGGTCGGTCCCAATTGGCGAGATACTCGCGAAACACTTATCGGCCGTCGTTGGCGATATCGGGATAGCGATCGATCCAGAGGAGGGCAAATGGAGTTTTGTCTTTCGACAGCAAGCCCGGCGTGGTCCCGGTCACCTCCCAGAACTTGGCACTACTACCACTCATGGTAGACTCGCCACCGACAATGACCCCATTGTAATAAACTTCGACCCCTGCCGCCTCGACGGCATTCGCCTGAAAGCGACGAAAATCGCCTGTGATTTCACCGAGCGTGTTCGGTGAGACATAGCGGGTCGCGAAATACTGTTCGCCACAGACGACATTCTTATAGCGGACATCACCCGTCAGCGTGCGGCCCTGGCCGTTTTGGTCTTTAAAACCAGCATAGAAACGGAACTGCAGCTCGGGGACCACCGCGTCGGCTGGCCCATCAACCGTGAACTCGATCTCGATCTCAAGCCAATCTCTCGGATTTGGGACATTCTTATCTTTAACGCCCCCGGCCTCAAAGATTGGCGTTTTCTGGGTATCGACTTCGAAACGACCGAGGTCGACGTCACCGACTTTCAGTTGAATCTGGCGCTGCTGAGCATCGGCAAAAGTGCCGAGCAGGAAGGTGACCGCGAGAGCGGTGATCAGGGATTTCATGTGGTGGATGCTGAATGTTGAATTGATAACGACAAGAAAAATTCTCGAAAAATACTCACCATGGGTTTTCACCGCGAGAATCGGCGACTCGGCTCAGTTGGATTAGCCGACCGGGAAGGAAGAGTAGGGCGAGTGATTCAATAGGGTTAGGTGTGACACCTAACAGGGTTAAGTCTAGGACCTAAGAGGGTTAGGTGGCAGACTCAACAGGGTTAGGTGTGGGATTCAATAGGGTCAGGTCGAGCGTTGCAGCTTTCTCAAAACATCGCGATTTTATGACAAGCCCAGACCGCTCGTAAAGGCCCAAATTTGAGGATCAGCGAGATTTTTTCAGAATTGATAAAGAGTGCCATAAAGCTCTCGCGAGCGACTGCTTGATCACGGTCCCTGCGGTGCCGAGAAGAATGCCACAATTTCGACTCCACTCCGTGCGTCGGTATTTTCAGAAGCAGCCGAAACACTTTCAAACCGAGCTTCTTCGACCCCTCTGATAACGAGATAATCTGCGAGAAACTGCGCTCGATTCGAGGCGAGCGATTGATTGGCAATCGGGCCAGCAGCATCGGCTGCGTAGCCGATCACCCGCAGCTTGAGATCTGGGGCAACCGCCACGATCGACTCGATCCACTGCAGAATCTCATCGCGCGCCACGCGATTAACTGCGCTGCCGGGCTCGAAATCGACGACTCGGGTCAGTTGCACGCGAGTGCCCTCGGCATCCTGCGGAGACGGAGCCTCTTCCTCGGTGTCGGGCAGCTCGTCTTTCGCCGCAGGCGGCATCTCCTCTGGTGTCTCGGAAGAGTCATCCGCCGGAGGAGATGGAATCAGTATCGGTGCCGGGATCGTCATCGGTATTTGAGCCATCCGGTCGGCTTCCGTTTTCGGCATCGGAATTCCTTCTGAAGGAGGATCGAAATCAGGAATCTCGACCGCACCACCGGTATCGCTTCGTCCTGGCATCGAGCTACCCGAGAGTCTCGCGATGATCGCCTCGGCCGAGGCGAGCCTTTCCCGAAGTTCTCCATTTTCCTGTTCGAGCGCTTCGAAATTTTCGAAGATAAAGGTGCGCGCTGCTTCCCGGGTGTCCTCGTGGTCGTCGGCTCGGGCCATGCCCTCGCGCAACTCACTGTTGCGGACTTTGAGCCTCTCGATCACTTCCTTGAGTCGAGCCAGTTCTCGATGTGCGTCGAGCAGATCAGCCTCAGCTTTGGCCTTCTCCTCTCCTGGGGTCTTCTGCTTTTGCCGCCGGTCCTCTTGCCCGATGAGATCGACCGTCGCAGCACCGAGGCAGATACTGATAATCCAGAACGAGAAGAGGGATTTCATGGTTGACCATGAAATCGGTTTCTCGGCCGAGTTTCAAACAAATTCCTGACCTATTCCCCGAATGAGTCTCTGGGGCCAAGACTGATCACTCGTCCTCGTTCAGCTCGATATCGATTCGGATATCGTTGCGCTGAGCAGAGGCGATCGCGAGCCCGCGGATTGCACTGATCGTTTTGCCTCCCTTACCGATCACGCGCCCGGCATCATCGGGGTGGAGGCGGAGCCGATAGCAGTGAATGCCGTCTCGCTCTTCATGAAGGACGCTCGCATCCTCGGGATGCTCGATCAGCTGAACGATGACGTATTCGAGAAACTCCTGAATCGCGAGACCGGCCTCCATGAATCAGAGCAAGGTGGAAGCGGTCGCAGCTCGAACAGAAACCTTAGGCAGCACGCCGAGCTTTGCGGATCAAACTCGCGACCGTATCCGAAGCTTTCGCACCATTCCCCAGCCACTTGTCGACTTTCTCAAGATCGAGCGTGTAATTTTCACCCTCGGCAAGCGGATTGTAGGTCCCAATCTGCTCGATGTAGGGGCCCTCGCGACGAGCGCGGCTGTCAGCGACCACTACCTTGTAGTAGGGGCGGCCTTTTGAACCTTCGCGGCGGAGTCTGATTTTAACCATGAGAGACGAATGCTTTGGAATGAAGAGGGCGGGACTATGAGTCCGATTCCGGCAAAAGCAACTCAGAGTTTGCCGCTTTTTCCCTCGAGTTCAAATACGGGCATCCCAGGGCAGCACCCTAAAAAAGTCGCGCTTCGCTGGGCTATTTTCTTTGCAAGGGTCGACCGAAAGGATTCAATTCGCTCCATGCCATTATCCGAGACTGAGGTCAAAACCCACGCCGAAACGATCGCTCGGCTCACTTCTGCCCTGAATGAGGTGATCTTCGGCCAGGAGAATCTCATCAACCAAGTCGTCACGGGCTTGCTCGCCCGCGGTCACATCTTGCTCGAAGGCCTTCCCGGTCTCGGGAAAACGGAGCTGGTCAAAGGCCTCTCGAAAACGCTCCAGCTCGAAAACAAGCGAATCCAGTTTACTCCCGATCTTCTGCCGGGAGACATCACTGGGAATCCTGTGCTACAAGAAACCGAGTCGGGCCGAGCCTTTGTGTTTCAAGAAGGACCGCTCTTCGCCAATCTCGTGCTCGCCGACGAAATCAACCG
>JBCCBR010000408.1:0-3816 GCA_039033935.1 Verrucomicrobiota bacterium | reverse complement strand
GATCCAGCCCTTGCGCACCACCAATGCCATTTGTGGCAACACGCTGCGCGCCAGCGGCGACACGTATCGATTTCCAATAATACACCCTAACTTGGCATAAAATGGTCCGATCGAGCTTGTTCGACCACCTTTTGACCTGCGTCGATGAGCCGTGAAATTGTTTTTGATCGATCGATCACTGATCGACCGAGAAACAGCATCGCGGGGGCATCGAGGTATTTGATCGCGATTTCTTTGATTCTCTCGCTCTGGAGTAGGATCCGCTCGACCCTCTCGGGGATCTCACGGATTTCTCTCAACAGCCTCTGGCCGTATTCGACCGAGAGGTGTCTCATTCGGCCTAGTTTGAGGCCCAGCAGAGCGAGCACGGTGACCTGTGAGGTAAACGATTTGGTCGCGGCAACGCCGATTTCGGGACCAGAGTAGAGGTAGCTACCCCCGTCTGACTCCCTCGCGATGGTGGAGCCAACCGCATTGACGATACCGAGCACTCGGTGGCCCTTGCGCTGGCCCTCGCGCAGCGCGGCGAGGGTGTCGATCGTTTCACCACTCTGACTGATCACGAAAATCAGGGTGTTTTTGTCGACCGGTGGATTGCGATAGCGAAATTCGCTCGCGATCTCGACCTCGACTGGGATGCGGGCCAGGCTCTCGATCAGATACTCACCGACCATCGCAGCATGGCTTGCCGTGCCACAACCACAAAGCACGATCCGATCAATGTCGCGCAGCTCGCGCGGAGTCAGGCCGAGGCCACCGAGCAGGGCGGAGGCTTGGTCGTCGACGAGCCGGCCACGATAGGCATTTTCAATTGAGGTGGGCTGCTCAAAAATCTCTTTGAGCATGTAATGCGGGTAGTCGCCCTTTTCGGCCTGCTCTGGGGTGAAGTCGACTGTGCTGACCGTGTATTCCGAACTTTCACCCTCGACAGTCTCAACGTGGAAATCGTCTTCCGAAAGGAGGACGAGATCGCGATCGTTCAGGTAGATCGCGTTGGCGGTGTGGGCGATGATCGCGCTGACATCCGAGGCCAGGAAATTTTCCTCCTTCCCCAGACCAACAATGAGGGGACTGCCGAGCCTCGCACCGACGAGGAAGCGTGGCGCGTCGGCATGCATCGCGACAATCCCGTAGGTGCCTGAGACCTGCTTGAGAGCTTCGCGGACTGCACCGACGAGACGCTGGCGAGGATCAGCTGTTTCGTTATCATCGAAGTATTTCCCGATGAGATGGGCTAGCACCTCTGAGTCGGTCTGAGACTGAAAAACGTGCCCCTCCTTGGCAAGCGCGTTGCGCAAAGCGAGATAGTTTTCGATGACACCGTTGTGGACGATGGCGAGCTTGCCACTCTGATCCGCATGGGGGTGGGCATTCTCGTCCGTCGGCTGCCCATGCGTGGCCCAGCGGGTGTGACTGATCCCGCAATCGCCAGCTGCCGGGTTTTCGGTGACCAGCTCCCGCAGATTCTGGATCCGACCGCTCCGCTTCCGAGTGGAAATGGCGTTTCCGCCGTTCATCACCGCGATTCCAGAGGAATCGTAGCCGCGATATTCAAGTCGTTGGAGGCCGTCCAGAAGGATTGGAGCCGCATATGATTGCCCGACGTAGCCGATTATACCACACATATTTTCTAGAAATATTAAACTAGACCCGGACAGTACGGCTAGACCAGCAGGCAGGCAAAAAATATTTGGAAGGAAAACCGTGAACTTTCCGGTCGCATACGTCTATGATGGGACTATGCCGGACACTGTCACTCGCAAGTCACTGACTGGAACACTCGCCATCATCATGGGAGGCGGTCGTGGATCTCGCCTTTATCCTCTGACCCACAACCGTTCAAAACCGGCCGTTCCTCTTGCTGGCAAATATCGGCTTGTCGATATTCCGATCAGCAATTGCCTCAATTCGGAGATCCGGCAGATGTATGTGCTGACGCAGTTCAACAGCGAGTCGCTCAACCGGCACATCACGAGCGGTTACAAATTTGACCACTTCGGGTCGAACTTCGTCCACGTTCTGGCAGCTCAGCAGACCACCGATGACGACAACTGGTATCAGGGGACTGCAGACGCGGTCAGGCAAAACCTCGAGTATTTTCTGGAGCAGCCCTACGACTACTTTCTAATATTGAGCGGGGACCAGCTTTACCGGATGGATTTCCGTCGCATGATCAAGCGCCACCAGACCTTAGGCGCGGATATCACGATTGCGACCACTCCAGTGGAGCGTGATCCGGCGCGCGCATTCGGTCTCTTGCACAGTGACGATAAAAGCCGGATCACTCGTTTCGTCGAAAAGCCTGGTGGTGACGACAAGCTTCTCGATGAGCTGGTCATGCCGAAGGGTCTCCTTAAAGAGGCAGGGATCGACGAGGGGGCGGAGCGATTTCAGGCCTCGATGGGCATCTATTTGTTCAATCGTCAGGCCCTCCTCAAAGCCCTCGACAATGAATTTGAAGATTTCGGATCCGACATTATTCCGGCCTCGATTGAGTCGGAGAATGTTTATTCCTACATCTTCAATGATTACTGGGAGGACATCGGGACGATCAAATCATTCTACGAGGCGAACCTCGATTGCACCGACATCGTGCCGAAGTTCAATTTTTTCGATCCGAGTAATCCGATCTACACCCGCGCCCGATTGCTGCCGGCCAGCAAGATTAACAACGCTGAGATCCACCGAGCCCTCATTTCGGACGGCTGCATCATCACCCACGCCACCATCACGCGATCGATCATCGGCGTGCGCTCGGTGATCGAGAGCGGCTGTACTATCAGTGAGAGCATCGTGCTCGGGGCTGACTTTTACACCAAGCGGGAGTTCGACAAGAAAGGGAGGATTTCAGAGAAGCAGATCCGCATCGGGGAGGGCACCCGCATCCATCGCGCGATTGTTGATAAGAATGCGATCATCGGCAACAACGTCGTGATTCATCCCGGTGACCGGATTAATGAAGACACCAAGTATGCCTGTATTCGCGATGGGATCGTCGTGATCCCGAAAGCGACCGTGATCCCCGACGGGACCATTGTTTGAGTTGGTCAGAGGTCTCGGCAATAGAGCAGGCCATGGGGCGTTTCGCTCCTGTTTGCCGTGGTCGAGTGGATTTTGGATCCAGAAATTGACCGCAGGGATGGTTAATCAGCGACTTGGACTCCTTCCGACTCGCTTTCCCAGTTGAAAAGGGGCCGCCGCTTTCGATACTGATCCATGAAGCGGATCCGAATCGCTGAGTTAGAAGCACTGACATCTTCCCCCGGACACGTCGAAGCGGTCGGATGGGTGCGGACACGCCGAGATTCGAAGGCGTTTTCTTTCCTCGAAATCAACGACGGCTCCTCGCTTGGAAATCTCCAGGTGATCGCAGACGCGACCCTGGAGTGCTACGCTGAACAGGTCCTGGAGGCGAATACTGGAGCGTCTGTCCGAGTCTGCGGAGAAGTGGTGCCTTCGCAGGGAAAAGGCCAGAAGTGGGAGATGCAGGCCAGCGAAGTCGAGCTGATCGGTTCTGCTGGAGTCGATTTTCCGCTCCAGAAGAAAGGGCATTCACCAGAGTTTCTCCGCTCGATCGCTCATCTCCGACCTCGCTCGAATCTGTTCGGTGCGGTCTTCCGGGTCCGCAGTCGGATGGCTTACGCCATTCACCAGTTTTTCCAGGATCGCGGATTCCAATACATTCACACCCCGATCATCACCGCCTCGGATTGCGAAGGTGCCGGGGAAATGTTTCGTGTGGTGACGATGGAGGGAAAACAGATCCGAGACGGCGAAGACGAGTTTTTCGGGAAACCAACTTACCTCACCGTCAGT
>JBCCBR010000407.1:0-3821 GCA_039033935.1 Verrucomicrobiota bacterium | reverse complement strand
GCGCTCTGGAGTGATCGCATGAAAGCTCTCCCGGATATCGTCGAAACGGTATCGTTCAACCAGAAGGCCGCGCTCCAACTCGCCCACGACCACCACTGGCGGCACCAGAGCGAGACCGGCACCCTCCCTTGCGAGCAGACGGAGCATCGCCATGTCGTCGACCTCTGCCGCAACGATCGGACGGATCTTGTGCTGATCCATCGCCAGATCAAATGCAACACGGACCGCGCTATCCAAAGTTGGCAGTAGCAGAGGCGTTTCAGCAAGATCCTTCGGGTAAGAAAACGCCTTCCGCGAGCGGGTCTTTCGACCGACCAAGGCAACCGGTTGCTCCGCCAGAGTGTGGCAATGCCAGTCTGCCTCCGAGTCGCGAGGAACCGACAAGTTGGATAAGACCACATCGAGCGCATGGGCTCGGAGTTGAGCGATCAAATCGCGAAGACTACCCGATCGCAAGACCAGCTCGACGTCCGCTCTTCCGGTAAAAGGGCGGAGGCATTGCATTTGAAAATTTCGGGAAAGCGTTGCGACTGCCCCGACCCGCAAGACGCGGCGCGAATCGGAGGGGCGGTTTGAGAGAACCTCGACCAATTCGTCACCAGATCGGAAAATGGACTCGGCGTAGTCGAGCGCGATTCGGCCCGCTTCGGTCAACACCAGCGACTTATGCTCTCGGCGGAACAACGGCTGTCCGAGATTTTCTTCAAGCTGCCGCAGCTGAATACTCAACGCAGATTGGGAAACCGATAGCTTACGAGCAGCTCCGGTGAGGGTGCCTTCCAAAGCAATCGCACGAAAATAGCGGAGATGGTGATAATTGAGAAAGCTCGTCATCGTTCTGTTTTTTAGAACGATACTTTCATATTCATGAATTTGAAAGAACAACGCGGTAACAGATTATGGAGCATCAATGGAAGCTCTCACCACAATCCTGAATCCCGGCGTGCTCTTTTTTGGGCTTGGTCTCGTCGCCGTTCTCGCCAATTCCAATCTCTCGATCCCGGAGTCAGTCGTCAAATTTCTCAGCCTTTATCTGATGTTGGCAATTGGTTTCAAAGGCGGAATCAGCTTGCACGAATCGACACTCTTTGGAGACGGCCTCATCATCATCGCAATCATCATCGGGATGAGCGCTTTCGTGCCGCTCTACACCTTTTTGCTGCTGCGACGGAAGCTTGGTATCGCAGATGCCGCTGCGATCGGAGCCACCTACGGTTCAAATAGCACGCTCACCTACATCACCGCAGCGGGATTCCTGACGTCGATCGGGGTCGCCTACGAAGGCTACATGACCGTCGCGTTGGTTGTCATGGAAACCCCTGCGATCATCATCGCAGTGGTGATGGCTCAAGTTTCTTCCAAAGCGATGACACGTGATTCTGCAAAGTCTACCGGACAAGTGGTCCGCGAGTCATTGACAGATGGCACCCTCCTGATGTTGGTCGGCAGCATGGGCATCGGATTTCTTCTGGCTGTGTTAGGGACCGAGGAGTCGCCCCTCGCCGCCTTTATCGAAGGAGACATGTTTACCGGGATGCTCGTCTTTTTTCTCCTCTACATGGGAACCGTAGTTGGTCGGAAAATACGGGAACTCGACAGCTTCCCTCCCATGCTGGTTGCCTTTGCAGTGATTGCTCCGGTCGTCAACGCGACTATCGCGATCGGACTGAGCAAGGTCTTTGGTTTCGAACACGGCGATGCGTTCCTCCTCGCGATTCTCTGCTCTTCGGCTTCCTACATCGTCGCTCCCGCGATTCTGAAGGACACGCTCCCCGAGGCAAATCCGGCGAAGTTCCTCACCATGAGCATGGGCATCACTTTCCCCCTAAATATTGTCGTCGGAATCCCAGCCTACTGGTGGGCCGTCCAGACTTTCGTCTGATCGAAAGAATCGGACAAAACAGTCGCAATCCTTCCAATTGAATAGGGTCAAGTCGCGCGCTTAATAGGGTTAAGTCAGAATCAAGCGAGCCGCGCCAGCGGAGGATAGCCGTCCTCGGCTGTCCGCGGAGCCTTCGCCGCCCGAATGAGTGCTCGTTAGTGAACCGAATCGATCGATTAACCAGAATCCTGACAGCCCCAAAACCGAATCTTAGACAGCTCGATCTCCGCTAACGGAGTCAGAAACCGATCCAACCTTAAGCCGCCGCTACCTCAGCCTGCCCACTCTCTTCGCCGATTGCAGCAAGACCAGTCACTCCAGACTCAAGGCTCAGGACCAGTGACTCAAGCTCATCAAGACCCTCATCGAGAGAGTCGAACCGAGCCCTCACGTCAGGATCAAACTGCACGGCCTGCACCTGCTTCGCTTCTGGCACCGGCTCATCGCCGGAATTTGCTGCCTCATCCACATCAACAGAAAGGTCCGTCCGATCCTCCACAACTGAAGAAGGAGAAACTTCGCTCAGAGCATCTTGGTCGTCGCTTGCCTCTGGTTTTTCTTCGGCCTCTGCAAACTCAACCTCATCCGGCGCGAAAACCACTCTCTCACGGCGCCCCGGCGCAACCGGAGCTCGAGGCGAGCTTGCCGGGGAAGACCGCATCAGCTCGGCGAGTCCAGCGGCTGCCTCCTGCAGCTCATCCAGGTATTCGCGCTCCTCAGACTTCGGGGCTTCAACCTCAACTTCAGCAGGTGCATCCAGCACAGCTTGGGAAGGACACTCAAGCTCCGTCTCGATTGCCTCTGCATTGGACGTCGTCCCATCATCATTTGATGCTGAACCAAGCTCTTCGCCTTCTGACAAATCGCAGTCTGCCTCGCTCTCAGCCTGTTGCGGTTTCTCTCTCGATGGTCCGAAGATCTCTGCGACGTGCGGATCCGCAGTATTCACCTCCATCTGGAAAGCTCTCGCAATGCCTCCCGACTCAGGAATTCGGCACTCCATCACAAATTCCGGAGGCGCATGGTGCTGAATCGACTTCCCGCGACGTAGCCTCGACAGGCCCCGAAACCAGAGGTATAGCATCCACGCCGCCAGTGCGACGAGAACGACGGTCAGTAGCCAGTATGCTTCCATAATCAAACCTGAGAAAAAGATCATCAAGGAATCTTAAATTCTTGCAACACTAAATTTCCAGTTTTTGCAAACGGTATTGCGATGAGTATTTACAGCCGTGACTACATGAAGGGGCCCCAGCGCTCCGGCATCCCGTCTCCAGTCAACTGGTCGGTCGTGACTTGGCTCCTCGTGGTGAACATCACGGTGTTCATCATTCACCACGGCTTTTACAACGCACCACCGACCTGGGCCTCAGTGCTCGGTCTCTCGATCGAAGGGCTCACGAGATGGTGGCTCTGGACGCCAGTCACCTATCAGTTTCTCCACGGGCATTTGTTTCATCTGCTCGGGAATATGCTGGTGCTTTTCTTCCTTGGCCGGATGCTCCAGCGAGAAATTCCGCAACGCCATGTCCTCAGGCTCTATCTGCTGGGAGGATTAGTTGGCGGCTTTTTCCAGCTGGTCTGGAATCTTTCGCTGCAACGGGACGCGGCCTGTGTCGGCGCGTCGGCATCGGTCCTCGCGATTGCTTTTGCCTTGGTCACTCTGCGACCCAATGAGCGGCTCAGACTGATGTTGTTCTTCCTCATTCCAGTCAATCTCACCTTCCGCACCCTCGGCATCATCCTCATCGTCGTGAATGTCTTTGAGCTGATTCGTGGCATCGCCTACCCGATCTCAAGCTCGGCCCAGATCGCCGTCCTGGCCCACTTTGGAGGGATGTTTTTCGGCTGGTTTTACATGAAGCAATTCACGCCGCAATGGGATATCGGAAATGCCCGCGAGGGGAAAAAGAGCTTCTGGGACCGCTTTCGCATTCGC
>JBCCBR010000406.1:0-3824 GCA_039033935.1 Verrucomicrobiota bacterium | reverse complement strand
TGCGCGTGATCTGCGAGGGAGAGGTTGGGACGCCTGGCCCTTGGTCGGCGAGACTCAACTGGAGCTCGAACTCGACATCGCAAATCGAAGCGACCTAACAGGGTTAAGTCCAGCACCCAACAGGGTCGAGTCCGACACTCAAGAGGGTCAAGTCGTTGACTCAACAGGGTTGAGTCCGAGACCTAACCCTGTTGAATCGGAGTTTGGCGCTTTCGCCGCGGTCTGCGATGATATTGCAGAGACAACCGGAAAGCTGAAGAAGCGTGAAAGGCTCGCAGGCTACTTAAAATCCCTCGACCCGGACCAGCTCCGACTCGTGGCGGCCTGGTTCAACGGTCGCCCATTTCCGCGCAGCAGCGAGCGGCGCGCCACTCAGGTTGGCTCTGCCATGATCCGCCAGGCTCTGCTCGACTTGACTGGCCTGACACTCCCACAATACAAACAGGTTTCCTCAAGCCAGGCCGATTCATCGCGGACTGCCTTTCTCGTTTTACAGGGAAAAACAAATCCGGTCGGGCACTCGCTTGCTGAGGTCGCGACCGTTTTCGAGCGACTTGCCGATGAGTACGGACAAGGCGGCAAGATTCGGCTCTTGCGTGAATCGTTGGCCCAGTTTTCACCTGCCGAAGGGTCGCGCTTGATCGGGATCCTGACGGGCGACCTCCGAATCGGTCTGAAAGAGGGCCTCCTCGAAGAGGCGATCGCAGATGCCTTTGAGCGTCCCGTCGCCGCGCTCCGCGAGGCTCACATGCTGACCGGGGATCTCGGTCTGACGGCCGACCTTGCCCGACGAGATGCACTGGACGAGGCCGCGGTGACCTGGTTTACCCCGCTCAAGGTGATGCTGGCGAGCCCCGAGGAAACTGCCGAGGACATCGTCGCACGCCTCGCCGGAAATGATCAGGACGCGATCTGGTGCGAAGATAAATTCGATGGGATCCGCGCTCAGTTGCATCGCCAGGGCGATCGTGTGGAGATCTATTCGCGCGACCTCCGCGCCATCACCGGAGAGTTTGAGGAGCTGGTAGAGCCGGCTCGGGATCTCGGTCACGATGTGATCCTCGATGGAGAAATCATTGCTTACGAAGCCGGCAAGCGGCTCACCTTTTTCGATCTGCAGAAGCGGCTCGGAAGAAAGGGGCGCCAGCTTGCTCAGGGCGATCTTTTCTTTGGCGAAGCTGTTCCGGTGAGATTCATCGCATTCGATCTCCTCGCAATCGATGGTGAAGGACTCCTCGACACCGAGCTGCGAAAACGGCGCGAGAAACTTGAAACGCTGCGCGTGAATGACGCCATTACTCGGTGTGACGTTGTGCGTGTGTCAGGCCCGGAAGCTGTTGATGAGGCTTTCAATGAGGCACGTCGTCGCGACAACGAAGGTCTCATCGCGAAAGATCCGGCGAGCCGGTATCAGCCGGGGAGACGCGGCAAGCAGTGGCTCAAGCTCAAGAAAGCGATGCCGACGCTCGATGTGGTGGTAGTGAAAGCTCAACAGGGACACGGCAAACGGTCCCACGTCCTCAGTGACTACACCTTCGCAGTGCGTGATACGGAATCGGGAGAACTCCGCGTGGTCGGCAAAGCCTATTCCGGTCTGACGGATGTCGAGATTGAGGAACTGACCGAGAGGTTCATGGAATTAACCATCGAAAAGCGAGGCCGCGTCCGCTCAGTCGAGCCGGTCATCATTCTCGAGATCGCTTTTGACTCGATCAATCCGAGCAAGCGGCATGACTCAGGCCTCGCGATGCGTTTCCCGAGGATCGTCGCGATTAGAAGAGACAAGACGATCGCGGACATCGATACCCTGGCCTACGCGAGAAAGCTCAGTGAGATAAAGTAGGCAGCGCAGACCAGACTGATTTCTCCAACGTGCCGGCGAGCTCGACAAAGCTCTTGCGCCCGGTTCGACTCACTGCCTGAGTGATTGCGATGTTGGAAGAGGCCGAAGCAAGAAAACGCGTTTTGTCGTCGGTCTCGCCCGGCCCGATTTCGTGGGTGCCGCTGGAATTGGCAGGTGGTCTCATTCTTGGGCAAGAGGTGGTCGGTCTGGTCGATTCCCCCGCATTCGACAACTCCTCGATGGATGGTTATGCGGTCAAGGCAGCCGAGGCAGAGACCGGTGCAACCCTGCTGGTCGATGCCGCGGAGCAGCCTGCGGGTCGAGATCTTGGTTGGTTGCTGGAATCGGGTAAGGCGATTCGGATTTTCACCGGCGCACCCATCCCGACGGATGCCGATGCGGTGATCATGCAGGAGGATGTCGACCGAGACGGAGATTGGATCAAAATCAAAGAAGGAGTCGTCTCTGGAGAAAACATCCGGCGGCGCGGTGGCGATGTCTGTGCGGGTCAGCTGTTGCTCAAGCCCGGGACGGAGCTGGGGCCTGCCCAGCTCGGTCTGATTGCTTCGCAGGGTTGCCCCGAAGTCCCAGTTCACCTCCGGCCCATGGTCGAGATTGTCACGACCGGGAACGAACTGGTCGAGCCGGGGGCACCTCTTTTGGCCGGTGAGATTTACAACAGCAACGGACCCATGCTAAAGGCAGCGGCAGAGCGCCTCGGGGCGGTTGCTGCAACTCGGCATGGCATAGACGATCCGGTAGCTTTGCGGGAGACCATTTCAGCTTCGATCGAAGCCGCCGACATTGTTGTGATCGCCGGAGGTGTCTCGGTCGGCGATCACGATTACGTCAAAGACGTGCTCACTGAGCTTGGTATCACGACCGATTTCTGGCGGGTCCGGGTAAAGCCCGGAAAGCCATTCGTCTTTGGAAGTGGCGAGAGAGGGCCGCTTGTGTTCGGAGTTCCCGGCAATCCGGTTTCGGCATTGGTCACCTTTCAACTTTTCGTCGCGCCTGCGATTCGCAAACGTCTCGGCTACGAATCGGAAAACCGCGAGTTTGCCGATCGCATCGAGGTGACAGCACTGGAAGAAATCAGTAATCGAGGCGACCGGCCGCACTACCTGCGCGGCATCAGGGATCGGGAAGGGGTCAGACTTTCGGGAACTCAGCAGTCCCATGCGATTTTTGGTCTGGCTCGCGCCAATTGCCTGATCAGACTTGAGCCAGAGCAGGTCGTTGAGCCGGGGGACCTGGTTTCTGTTTTACCAATTTGAGATGCTCTTCAGATTCATTTTTTCGAAGTTTCGAGTCTCGCCGAGACAGGAACCCAATCGGTGCTTTGGTAAAGACCTATGCACGAGGAAGAAAAACAGCTCCTCAGGTCGGTATCGCGTTCGTTCTATCTCAGTCTCATCGTTCTGCCCGAGGCGATGCGCTGGCCGACGGCGTTAGCGTATCTGTTAGCCCGTCTCAGCGACACCATAGCCGATGCGGGCGAGGCAACAACGAAAGCCCGGCTCGGCTGGTTGGCAGCCTTTGAGTCGGCGATCAAAGGAGAGGACTGGAGTCCTGAAAAAAGCTGGGAGTCCTGGCAAACCAGTCTCTCTCACGAAGGGGAAAAGCAGTTGGTCGGTTCCGCAGATCGATGGATCGAAGCTTACCGAGCTCTTCCGGAAGAAACTCGGAGTCATCTTTTCGAAGTCATCCTGACCGTCATTGAGGGCCAGCGCTGGGACTTGACTTATTTTGGCGACAAGGAATTCAGAGCTTGTCCCGATGCCGAGCAACTCGACCGCTACACCTTCCAGGTCGCCGGGGTGGTGGGGCAGTTTTGGACAAAGATCGCCTACTCGGAACTGGGAAAAAAGTTTGCCGATCCAGATGACGCCTCGGATCTCCTCATCCGTGGTAAGAAGCTTGGTAAAGCTCTGCAGCTCATCAACATCCTTCGCGATTACGGCGAAGATTTGAGAGCCGG
>JBCCBR010000405.1:0-3842 GCA_039033935.1 Verrucomicrobiota bacterium | reverse complement strand
CCTGGCAGGACCGCTTCGTGCTCGTCACGAAGTTGGAGAGCCCGTTCCGGTTCGCACTTCAGATTCATCCGCACTGGAAACTCGTCAGGAGCAAGGGGCGCGAACATTTTGCCAGCAACCTTGTATACCGCGACGTCGGGTCCAAACGGGGTTCCTTCGGTCGTCTCTGGAAGAGACAGGGCGAGCGAGTGCATTTTTTCGGGATGATTCATCGGCGCTTCTTTTAGAAAGGGGAGGTCGAGTGAAAGGGCATCAGATTCGGGCAATTTGCTTTGGCTAGGGTTGTGCGGTTAACCTTCCCATAAAACTTTTGGCGAGATCGTGTTCTCTTCAAGATCCGATGGCCGCTTTACAAGAGGAGCATCAAGCAGGATAGGAAGCCATGGGTCATCTTGGTGCCATCTGGGGATTTTTCGGAGTTACAGCATTGCTGGTTTCTCCGATCTTCAGGCTTGCGCCGTATGGATGGGAAGCGCTCACCTTTGGGCTCTCCTGGTGGCAATGGGGCTTGCTCGCGGTGTGGGTCGTCTTCATGCTGGTGACCGAAGGTTATCGGGGCTTTCAGCAGAAATTCTCGCCACGTACTGCTGCCCGAATTCGGTTTTTGAGGGACAATCCCAGCGGCCTCCGGGTCTTGCTTGCACCCATTTTTTGCATGGGATTTTTCTATGCAGAGCGACGGACGAAAATCGTCGCCTACGCGCTGACGATCTTCATCATTTTGTTTGTCCTCCTGATAAAGCTGTTGCCGCAACCCTGGCGCGGGATCATCGATGTCGGCGTCGTCCTCGGCCTTACCTACGGAACCGTTTCGTTCCTAGTCTTTTCGGTCATGGCGCTGACCAAACCCGAATTTGAGCACTCGCCAGAGGTGCCGCGGCAAACTGACTGAGTTGGGGAAAGCTGGGTGCGAGCCAGCAGGGAGCGAGTCAGCTCTGCTTTTCAGTCCAGACTCGGGTTGAGCCGTCGCTGTAGACTGATCGGTAGGTCACATAAACGACCCGGGTCCGTCGCAATTTCCCCCGGTCATCGTGATAGGCTTCTGAGATGCGCTTCTTCTTGAGAACCTGGGTGGTGACGAGGTGCAGAGGAATGTCTGCGGTTTCATTGGGACAGGCGGCGGCATTGTAGCGACGACGATCTTCTCCATGGTAAAAAGGGATTGTCGCGTCAACCCGCGGCCCGCAGGCGGTCGATCTTGCCGACTTGAACCAGGGAAATCCGGTGCCACCGGCTTGAAGCGAAATGGAGGAGACCAAGAACAGGGTCGAAAGGATCAGGGTTTTCATCAATCTGGAATGATCTGGTGAACGTCTAGGGTGAAAATGCACTGCCAATCGCTTCGAGCAACTGGTCTTTAAATTCTCGGGTGTAACCGCTGTGAACCCACTGGATATTTCCGGCGCGATTGATCACGACGGTGTGTGGGATCCCCTCGACTCCGTAGAGTTCGCTCACTTTCATCCCGAAGTCGAGCCCCACTGGGAGATCTTGCCAGCTCCGATTCTCAAGGAATTCCGAGATGATCGGCCGCGTCTCAGACTGGTTCACAGCACAGAGTTCCACCGTCCTCGGCGGAAAAGCCGCGATGACATTTCTCACATCGGGTATCGCGCGGATACAAGGCCCACACCAGCTCGCCCAGAAGTCGAGAACGACGACACGCCCACGGTAGTCTGAGAGCTCAAACTCTCCTCCGTCCAGTTTCTCGAGAGTGAAAGCAGGGGCGACTTTACCCTCCATCGGGTGTGCTTCGCGACCGTCTCCCTCTGGAATATTGGGATCGGGCGTGAGTCTCAGATACCAGTCATCGTAGGGCAGGGGGCGCAGCGCGCTGAGCCTGTCGGCGGTACGAGCCACGTTTCGATCCATCTGGCTGATCGCTCGCATCGGGATGCGGCAGGTGCCAAGAATGGACGACGTGCCGATGAACTCATCTTCCTCAATCGCCTTTGAATGCAAATCGAGACTGCTCCCATCGATCAGGAGAAAGCGGTGAGTGACCTCGAACTCGCTCATCGCGGCGAGCTCGGTCTCGGCGGGGAGCTCGGCACCGAAAGCACCGCGATCGAGTCGGTCTTTGAGGGCTACCGGGTTGGCACTGGTCCTGTCTGGTCGATAGGGATCGCTCCGGAGCCAGGCTATCCCGGAGACTCGATGACGAGCAAACTGATGATCGGTCCCCTGACTTTGGAAGTGGATCTTGCCACCGGCAGCGCCGAGGAGGCTGCCTCTGAGAAGATCTCCATTTGCCCCAATCAGCAGATGAGTGGGGACAGGATCGCGCCGAAAGCGGGGGAGGGTCAGGGCCGTGTCGAGGTGGCGCGGCTCGATGAAGCGCTGCGGGATGTGCCCGGGACTGCTCGTGATCGCAAAATCGGTCAGTGTCACGACGTTGCCCTCACTATTCCATCCCTGGCGGCCTCCACCCATCTTAAAGAAGATCCCGTTCCCGGAGCGGTGCTCGTCGGTCAGGGTCGTTTCGAGTGAAATCTTCCCGTTCACCTTCACCAGCACATAGTTGTGGCGCGCTTCAACATCGAAGCGGGCGCTCGTCCCGTCTATCGGGATCTGATTTCCGGTAAAGGAAAAGGCACCTCCCTCGCGGACACGGCCGACAAAGACTCGATTCCCCTGGGTCGCGAGCACGAGATCTGTTGCCGGGGTGGTCTCTTGTTCGTCGCTGCCGAATAAGCGCAGTGTGATCGCTCCGTAGGTATCTTTCCACTCGGCCCGAAACGTGATTTTGTCGCCCAGGAGGAGGCTTCCGTTTCCGAAGCCACCTGACTTCATCACGACTCGATCTTCTCCCAGATCGATATCGTTTTCGTCGACTTCGTAGGTTTCCCAGGCATGATCCTGAAACCCTCGCATGATGCGACCGGCGGTGTCGATATCGAGGGCTCGGACGTGGGTTTGAGGAATGTCAATTTCGCCAGTGAATCGGCTCGAAAATCGGACGAAATCCTTGTCGATGGAAATCACTTCCCCGGCAAGGGTTTCGTTGTTGATCAGATGAATCCTCGCTCGGCCGACCGTGCGATTCGGCGGGGTTGAGCCGTAGGCGTCGCGGGTCACAGTCGCCTCGATCCCATCGGAAAAGGGGACCGGCGAACGGGCACCCGGTGCGAGCCAACCGAAGCTTGCCTGACCTTCTTCAATTGGGTCGACGGGTCGAAGCGAGCCACGCGTGATGACATCACCGATCTCGAGTCGATCAGGTGCCGGATCGAAACGACGATCAGGCTGGCCGAAACGGATTTCTTTGGCAGCGACCAGATTGGTGAGCAGGGCATCCTTGGACCAGGAAGGCTGAATCGAGAGACCTCCATTGCGGAGGCGGCGCAACTCGCCGCTCACGCTGGTCCCGGCAAACCAGACCAGGTGGATACCGGGTCCGTTTTCAGGATCGAGATTGGCGCCCATTTCGCGGTCGGCTGGAGTTGGGGAAAATTGGATCTCCTCAAGGTCAGCCAGCGAAATCGCTTCGCGACCCACTGTCAGCTTGCTGGACCCTATTTCGAAAACGATCTGTCCCACGTCGTAGCGAGTATCCCGACCGCTGAGCCGAAGATGTGGTCGATCTGACGGCAGTGAGGGAATTTGATCTCCGTCCCAGTTTCGAATCCGGAGATTCACCAACTGCATCTCCGGGGTGTGATTGACGATTGAAAAACCACGCTCTTTCCCGCCGTCGTTGTCGCTCAGTTTGAAGCTGCGACCCGCGACTGAGGCCAGTCTCTGACCATCCAAATCGCTCGCGATCACCTCGCCAGTCGATTGATCCCAGAAGAGTCGATAATCGATCATTGAGGTTGTCTCGCTGATCGACTCGATGGGGG
>JBCCBR010000404.1:0-3852 GCA_039033935.1 Verrucomicrobiota bacterium | reverse complement strand
TCGTCACAGGCAGACGCTCTTCATTCTCGTCTCTAGAGTCGGAGTCTGAATCGACCACTGAATAATATAGACGGTTTGTGACTTCAAAGCGAGAGATCCTGAACTCCTCTCCTGCAGCATCGATCGTGATCCATTCCAAGTCGGACAACGCCTCATCCAATGCTCCGATCCGAGAATCGTTCCCCGGCGCATCCCCCTGATCCCCATTATTCCCTTTCCGGCTATTGGGAGGGCCATCGCTCTCAGGTGTGATCGATGGTTTTGCCCCCAAATCGTCGATTTCGGGATCGGATTGCTCTTCGGCGTCAGGGTCTGGGTTGTCTTCCTGCTTCGAAGGATCGGAATCCGGTTGCCCCTGCGCTTCGTCCTCTTCGTCGGAGTGCTGTTCCTGAGGATCTGGCTCTCGCTGTTCAGTCGATCCGGAACTATCCGACACACCTGCGACCGCTCCAGTTTCCTCCTGCAGTTTTGGCGGCTTCAATTGAAAGAAAACGAACAACATCAGGGCCGCGCAGACGAAACCAATCATGACGATCGCCAAAATTAATCCAGCAAGGCCCTTCTTTTTACGCCGGGGTGGAGGGGCATTCTGAGCTGATTGCGATGGCAGTGGAGGGGCAGCTGCATTCCCCGGTTGATGCACTGCGATAGCGACCGAAACGTTGTCTGATTTGCCGTTCGAGCGATTCACCGCATCCTGGACAATTCTGGGGAGATACCGCGAAAGCTGGTCGGGTTTCGACAGCAGCTGACGCATTTCCGCCTCTGAAATCCGCTCCCAGAATCCATCGGTGCAGAGGAGAAATCCGAAGAACTTCGTGCGAGGTTTGGTTTCTACATGGAGGCTGAGGTCGCCCCCTCCTCCCAATGACTGGAGCAATCGACCTTGGTCTGGATGAGTGCCCATTTCATCCTCTCGCACCTTTCCTTGATCTACCAGAATCTGGACGACGGAATGGTCCTTGGTCCGGTAGGGCTTCGGATCATTCCCGAAAGCGTAGAGCCGACTGTCTCCCGCGTGTATCCAGTAGGCCCAGCCAGGGGTCAGCAGCAGAGCCACGATCGTGGCGCGAGGCTGTCGGTCCCCCTCGGTATCGACCTGATCGATTCTCTTATGAGCGCGATCGCATAACTCATAAAGAAACTGCTCGGGATCAGGAGGATTGCCCTGACAATGTGCCCAAAGATGCCGCGCTGTCTCCACCACGGCCTCAGAGGCAAGTGCCCCACCCCGGTGTCCACCAACGCCATCAGCGACAATTAACAATTCCGTCTCGGGGTGTGCCCCAGGGAGAACCTCGACACGGTCTTGCTGCTCGTTTCGATCGCCTATGTGATCGTGTTTAGCGACGGTCCAGAATCTAGCGGCCATAAAAAAGTGTGATTGAGGGGTTAGACGATCAGTGAGATTGATCAGGGAAAAAGGAAGACTACTCTGCGAGAAAATCAGTGGTCAGAGCAAAGGTGTCACCAGAACGGGTCACGCTGAATCGAGCACCGAGCACGCCTTGGTTGTTGTTGAAGCGATCCCGGCTGGTGATCATGAGGTTAAAAGTTTCCGATGCGGCGGTGCCCCCACCCGTAGGAAAAATGGTGACGAGACCCGACACTTCGATCGGGTCAAAGGTGCCGGGATCATCATTGTCTCGATAGTATGCCACCCGCACCTCGTAGGCTCCCTCATTGACGAAGGGTTCGAGCTCTTCCTGGACCGCGATTTCTTTAACCCGCCGGCTCGGATCGGTTTCATCCCCTGTCAGCCTCATCCAATCCGTGCTGACATTGTTAAAAAAGAGATGTTCCTGCGAGTGGAAAATATGCAGATCAATATCGATCCCAGGAGCTTCCCATTCAATCACGACAGCGAGCTCCGCCTCAAGGAATCCGACTGGTAGGGTCGGAGGAGCTTGCGGCGTTGGCGGCGGTTCCTCCGGCGGTGGGTCTTCCGCGACAACTTCGACGGTCGAAGTCTTTTGGTAAAATGGGATTAGAACCAGAGTGATGACCGCAAAGGCACCCATCGCTGAAGCAAAGAGATCCAGCGCTGACATGCTAAAGATGTTGATATTGCGGTCACGTTTCCTCATCAATCCGTTGAGGTATTCTCGTCTTTCGGAATTTTGATGATCGAGATGGTAATGTTGTCCTGCCTCTCCTTACCACAATCGAGCACCGCTCCGACCAGTAACCGGGACAGTTCGTTGGCGGGGACAGCGGCGCTTTTGGCGATGCTTTCCGTGAGCTGATCGCGGGTCAAGGTTTCGATCCCGTCGCTCGCTATCACAAATAAATCGCCTGACTCAACCAGGAGCGGCTCCGTCGACTCATCAATCAAAGGGATCTTGTCCCCATGGAGTGCCGACAACAGTGCGTTGCGCTCAGGATCCCGAGCGGCGTCTTCGGCAGTCATTTCTCCGGCCTCGACCCGCTCGCTCAGCACGCTCCGCATCGAGTGGTCAGCATTCAATTTACGAAGACTCTCGTCACGGAAAAGATAGAGAGGAGAGTCTCCCACACTGAGCCAGCTCGCCTTGCCATCAAGAATCGCGAGGGCGACGAGAGTCGTACCCATCCCGTTGGCCCGCTCAGGACCGAGCGCGAGTTCGGCAGTGATGGCATTGTTAGCGGCTGTCAATGCGGCCCGAAACGAGTAGGCAGTATCATCTGTCTCTTCGAAAACAGTGAAAAAGCTGTCGCCAAAAGTCTCAATCGCGACCTGGCTCGCCTGCGCCCCATCTTCGAATCCACCCATCCCATCAGCGACAATCGCGACGAGGCCGGGGAGACCAGCGCGCGACGCAAAGGGCGCGAAGCCACACTGGTCTTCCTGGTAGTCGCGGCTACCCTGAGATTGGCTCGCCGCGAAATCGCGGCTCTGCTGGAGCTCAAGCTCCGCCAAGTAGGACTGAGACATCAGATGAAAAAAGGGCTACTCGGCAGCGTCCGAGTCATCATCCCACGAGAAATCGGCTCCACATAATGGGAGAAATAAGAGGTGAGTCGCGCCCAGCTCGATGTTGTCGTAAGGCTTCAGCCTGACCGGCTCATAGACCGCGTCCCCGTTGACGTAGGTCATGTTGTTGCTTGTCCCGGGGCGCAAAACGTACTCACGGCCACGAGGCTCGTAGCTGATGATGCAGTGGTTATCACGAGCAATCGTCCCGTCGCCAAAATCAATCCTGACCCGGCTCGACTGACGCCCGATCGTGTTCTGGTTGTGACCAATGCCAACATACTTCCCGCGGCCAGGTCCTTTCGTGACGACGAGGAAACCGACTACGGGATCCTTTAAATCAGCAGAGTCAGCGCTGGCGGACTTCGGAGCATCGGTAGTCTCAGGGAGACTGGGTGGCTCCGAACCAGTTTTCCCCGGTCCACGGTAAATGACCGTTTCGTCGCCTTGTGGAACAAGCACGGTCTCTTCGTCGGATGGAAGAGAGGACTGCACCTCAGCTGGTGGCTCCTGGGCCGGCGGGGTCGATTCGATCGGCCGCGTTGGCACTCCCGAGAGGTCAGCTGGTCGGGTCGGCCGGGTCGGTTGAGTCAGATCGGTGTCGAGGGTCGTCGCCTCTGGATCGATCGGTGGTGGAGACTTCGCGCCAGGGCGTCGTCCCAGGATTCTGGTTTCGTCAGTGATTTCGTCGTCCATTGCAGTTGGTTTGTTCAGTTGGGTGTGTGGTTAGTCAGAGTTGAACCCGAGTTCACTTGGCAGTGGTGGGTTTCACGTAGAGTCGGTTGATTAAATTATCGAGACAGTATTGCCCGGCGTCGTTCAGGGCAGTTTCCTCTTTGCCCTCGACCAGATGCATCAGAAATACGAGGATTCCGGAAAGGACCAGAGCGAGAAAAGTC
>JBCCBR010000403.1:0-3864 GCA_039033935.1 Verrucomicrobiota bacterium | reverse complement strand
TGTGAGTTCATTCGGTCCGGCCCTGATCGTAGCTGCGGTGGTGCTTGGTCCGGGGAGTATCCTGACCAGCTCAAAGGTCGGGGCGAGTTTTGGATACTCTGCAGTACCAGTGGTCGTCGCCGCTGCTGTGCTAATGATAGGGATGGTAGCCCTTGGGGCACGCGTCGGAGTGATCTACAATACTAGCCCCGGCGCTGCGATCGCGGATCGGCTCGGTCGGCCCGTAGCGATCGGAATTGGGGTGATCCTTTTCCTGATTGTCGCTCTTTTTCAGCAGAGCAATAACATCGCTCTGGTCGCAGGGATGACGCCAATCATCGAAATGATCAATGGAGGAGAGCCGGTTGGTTTCTGGACCCGAGTCGTCATTTTGGTCGCTTTCAATGGCTTTGTCATTGTCTGCCTCTTTGCCATGCGGGGGCTCTATCAGCGGATCGAGGGACTCATGAAGATCCTTATCGGCATCATGGTGGTCGCCTTCCTGGCCAACTTCGTGGCGGTCCATCTTGTTGCACCTGGCTTCGAGCGTGAGGTATCGACTGAACCTCGGGATCTCATTGCCCTGCTCGGGTTGATCGGGACAACCTTCTCAGTCGGGGGGGCTTTTTATCAGGCCTACCTCGTGCGGGAGAAGGGCTGGGGCCTCGGGGAAGCGAAGCGCGGGGTTGTCGACTCAGCCCTGAGTATCGGGGTGCTCGGCATCATGACGCTGGTGATTCTTCTGACGGCGACTCGCGTCTTCTACGGGCGGCCCGACCCGGTCACGCTCGCTCAGGTCGACGACGTCGCGCGCCAGCTCGAGCCGCTTTTCGGGCAGTGGGCGGTTCTTATTTTTTGCCTCGGAATTGTCGCTGGTGCCCTCAGTTCGTTTTTGGTGAACACTATTATTGGCGGTACCGTGATGGCCGACAGTAGCGGGCAGGGACATCGGCTTTCCCAAAAAGGTCCGCTCATCTGGACCGCCGTGGCCCTGTTGCTTGGCATGACCATTGCCATCGCGACTTTGCGAAATAAAGAGAGCACCGTCGCCCTCATTACCTTGGCGCAGGCGTTGACCGTTCTCGGGATCCCCGCTCTCGCAGGAGCTTTGCTCTATCTTGGGACAAGACCCGAGCTGAAAGGGGAGCGTCGTGTCCCTCGCTGGATCCTCGTTCTTGGAGGAATTGGTTTCCTCGTTTCTTGCGCCCTCGCGATCCGGACGGCCTTTGCCGTGGCGGATAAGCTGTTCTGAGAATGCGTGTCAATCGTCCGACGCGAGACTCTGAACCACGTTGAAGTCTTCGAGAGTGGAGGTGTCTCCTTTCACCTCACCGGTCGAGACCAACTCCTTGAGAAGCCGACGCATGATCTTTCCGCTTCGAGTCTTAGGCAGAGCGGCGGCGAAGCGGATGTCGTCTGGCTTGGCGATTGCGCCGATCTCTCCGCCGACATGATTCCTCAGCTCTTTCGCGAGCTCATCGCTCGCCTCGATACCGCTTTTGAGTGTGACAAAGGCGACCACCGCTTGACCTTTGATATCGTGTGGCCGACCCACCACAGCGGCCTCCGCGACGTCATCGTGAGCGACCAGGGCGCTCTCGACTTCGGCAGTGCCGAGTCGATGGCCCGAGACATTGAGGACATCGTCGAGACGCCCCACGATCCAAAAGTAGCCATCCTCGTCGGTGCGCGCGCCATCTCCGGCCAGATAAATGCCCTCGTATTCGTTCCAGTAAGTGTCTTTGAAGCGCTGCGGATCCTTATAAATCGTGCGAAGCATGCTCGGCCAAGGCTTGCGGATGACGAGCTTCCCTCCTTCGTTCGGGCCGCATTCATTCCCGGTTTCATCGAGGATCGCGGCATTGATTCCGAGAAAAGGGCGAGTCGCAGTGCCAGGTTTGAGCGATGTCGCGCCCGGCAACGGCGAAATCATGATTGCACCGGTCTCGGTTTGCCACCAGGTGTCGACAATCGGGCAGCGGCTGCTCCCGATTTTCTCATGATACCACATCCAGGCCTCCGGGTTGATCGGTTCACCCACGGTTCCGAGCACGCGAAGTGAAGAGAGGTCGTGACCTTCGACAAAGCTGTCTCCCGCCTTGATGAAAGCTCGAATCGCGGTTGGAGCGGTGTAAAAAATCGAGACGCGGTAGGCTTCCACTATTTTCCAAAAGCGATCCCAGTCGGGGAAGTTCGGAGCGCCCTCATACATCACCTGCGTCGCACCCTGCACCATGGGCCCATAAACAATGTAGCTGTGCCCCGTGATCCAGCCGACGTCCGCCGTGCACCAGTAAATGTCCTCGGGCTTGTGGTCGAAAATGTAGTGAAAGGTGGTCGAGGTTCCGGTGAGATACCCCCCCGTGGTGTGAAGGATCCCTTTCGGTTTACCGGTCGATCCCGATGTGTAGAGGATGAAGAGGGGGTGCTCCGCATCGAAACCCTGAGGCGGGCAACAGTCGGAAACGGTCGCGGTGACATCGTGCCACCAGACGTCGCGCCCCTCCGCCATCGTCACTTCGTTCTCACAGCGCTTCAGCACAAAGACGGTATTCACTCCGTCGTAGCCTGCAAGAGCTTCATCGACGTTTGCTTTCAGTGGCACGATGGAGCCTCTCCGCCAACCGCCATCCGCCGTGATCACTGCGCTGGCTTCTGAATCTTCGAGCCGATCCTTGATCGAAGTCGCGGAGAATCCGCCAAACACGACCGAGTGAACGGCTCCGATCCTGGCGCAGGCAAGCATCGCGACAACAGCTTCGGGAACCATCGGCAGGTAGATGAGCACTCGGTCGCCTGCCTCGATTCCGGACTCGCGCAAGGCATTGGCGAATCGGCAAGTCTCTGTCAGCAGTTGCGCATAGGTGACCGTTCGTTTATCGCCGGGCTCGCCCTCCCAGTGGATGGCGACCTTGTCCCCATTTCCCGCCTCGACGTGGCGATCGAGACAGTTCTCCGAAGCGTTGATTTTGCCTCCGACAAACCATTTGGCGAATGGGGCCTCGCTCCAGTCGAGCACGCTGTCCCAGCGCTTTTGCCAAGCCAACGTATCAGCTCGCTCACTCCACCACGATTCCGGATCCTCGATAGAACGTCGGTGAAGAGACTCGTAGTCATCCATCGACGAAACATGGGCCGAGTCGGCAAAAGTGGTCGCGGGAGTGAAGACGCGTGTTTCGTTCTGAAGCGATTCGATATTTTGACTCATAGGACTGGCGTTGGCACCCCTCTCTCGGGAGCGCGCATCGTAGACACGAGATCCCGGTTTGGGAACGATAAAATCGCGCCAGTTGTCCCCGCAAGTGATCGCTGGTTGGACCGGCACGCGGGGCTTCGCCGAGGGAGAGGCAATAAAGCTAACTTAGGTCTAAGCTTCGTGGTTGGCGAGCACCTTGCCCATCCATTCCCGCAAAAGCTCGAGACGCCGATCAATGACCGTTTCGTCGATCAGCTTTTGGCGAGTGAGCGGCTCAGCCACGAGATTGTGTCCGACAATGTCGGCAATCGCTCCGGGATCTCGAGTCGAAGAGAGATGGGTTTGGAGAGCTTCTGAAACCGGAAGTCCCGCTTCGCCCAGTTTTGCAAACAGATCCACAACCTCGAGCCCGAGAGCGGTAGCGGCCGAGGCGTCTTCCACCTGATCGTCGAGCGGCATCACCGAAGCCAACCTGAAAGGCGCATGCTGCTCATAGCCGATTACCTCGACCCGCTGTAGACCCGACAGCATCAAATGCGAAGTTCCATCATCGTGCGTCACGCAGGCGCGGATGAGTCTGCTATTGCTTTTTTGGTTTTTTCGCAATGATGTGAACCCATTGTTGCAAGGGCCAGTTTCTCTGGCGATCGCTGCAATCGCAACCTGTGCGATCACCTTCTATCAGAGTC
>JBCCBR010000402.1:0-3872 GCA_039033935.1 Verrucomicrobiota bacterium | reverse complement strand
CGGATCGGATTCGACTGCGTCGATATTTTCACAGAACCATGCCAACTCTCCTCCGAGGAAGCGAGCCTCATTGAGAAGACCTGTCAGCGGCACAGCCTGCCGATCATATCCCTCCCGGTTGTTGCCATTGGGTTGATCGATTTTAACGACCCGGTCCGTGCTTTCCATGTGGATCGCTGCAAGCAATTCATTGATCTGGCAAAACGATGGGGTGCTGAGAATATCCTTCTGGTGCTCGGAGAATACCTCTGGCAACGCGAAGTCATCGCGCCGGAAGACCAGTGGAATTGGGCCATCGAATCCTGTCGCGAACTCGGGGACTACGCCGATACCGCCGGCCTTGATATTGCGCTTGAGCTAGAACCTTTTCGCCTCAGTCTGCTCAGCAAGGTCTCGGAGATGAGCCGATTCATCACCGAGTGCGATCACGAACGAGTCAGAGCCAACATCGACATCTCCCACCTTGTCCTTGCAGACGATGGTCCTGAGACGCTCGCACAGTTAAAGGGCCAGGCCATCCACGTCCACATCAGCGACTGCGACGGGAAAGTTCACGGAGACCTCCCACCTGGGCGGGGCGTGGTAAAGTTTTCCCCCTACCTCCAAGCTATTCGCGACCTTGGCATTTATGATGCGACGGTATCCGTTGAGCTCGAGTACTCACCCGATCCAGAAAGGATCGTCGAGTGGGTCGAGGAGGCCTACGAAGGGACCGCTCGATTGATGAATCAGGTAGGTCTCCGTGGGTAAAATGTTTGCTACCAATGACCAGCCTTTCCGTAGACGCCCAGATTGAGAATCCTGATGACCAGGAAAGTCGGTTCGCAATTGCGAAACTCACGGTCGATCGCAAGAGCCACTACTCCTGGCTGTCGGAAAGCCAGCTCGCTCAGATCGGGATCGAAGCAGAGGGAAAGGTAGTCGAGTTCAGAGAGGCAGACGGGAGCATCATTCGGCGCAGGTTGGGAATGGTAATCGTCAGGGTTCACGATAAATTCGCGGTCGACGAGGTCGTCTTTGCCGAGGCTGATGATACCTGCCGCCTCGGACAGGGAACGCTTGATCGGCTCAATCTCGTTATCGACCCTGGTGGGAAACACCTCGTGCCCTCAGGTCCGAAGCCCCTCTCGATGACTAGTTGCTGAGGGTCTCAATCAGAAACGAGGTTGTGTCGGCGTGAGAGCTGTGTGGTGAATTCGGGAAGGCGAGCTCGCACTCGACGCCACGTTCCTGGCACAACTTGAGCAAGCCAAGACCAAAATTGGCGGTGTGAGTGGGGTCTCTCTGCTCCCGCCCCATGAGCGGAGGGCCGCCGTAGCGAAGGAAAACCGGCGGGTCGTCATCAGAAACCTGATGGTAGGGACTGTAGGCCTCGATCCACGGCAAGATCGAATCGCGAGCCGCGTGAAACTCTTCAAACTTGGGGAAGCCAAAACCGCGGCCGCCGTAGCGACTGTTCGGGGTCCATTCGCGCATCTGATGGGGGTCCAGCGTTGTCTGAGCCCCTGTCACGGCAGCGCACCACAGACGTGTCGATTCCCGAGCAATCGGATCTGGACTTTCGGTATCAGCAAGATCGTCGTGAAATGCCAACCAAAGACTGGAGCAAGCCCCGGCCGAACCGCCCGCTGCTGCGATTCGCTGCTTATCAATATTCCACTCGCGAGCTCGGCTCCGAATATACTGAATCGAGCGAGCCGCATCCTCCAGCGGAGCGCTTACCGGCGGCTCTACCCCGGCCTCCTCAGCCCATGGGAGCAGTCGGTAGTTAATCGCAGCAACAGAGATTCCGGCTTCTAACAGACCGCTGACTTCGACAAAACGATCGACTCGCTCTTTTGAACCCCCGACCCAGCCCCCTCCATGAATTACCACCACAAGAGGCGTCGGATTTTCTGAATCGGCTTTCCAAAGGTCCAGAGTCTGACGCTCGTGCTCCCCGTAGGCTACCCCTCGCAGGGTGGGTTCCGGGACCTTGCTGGCGTAAGCGGGCTCACCCGGATTTTCTGCGGCAGTCAGAGTCGCCATTGCGAGAACAATCAGAGAGGCGAACAGAGGACTTCGAAATTGCATGCTTCGAGATATCGAAGTTCGCAGGGCCCGGCAAAGGGCGCATCCGAGCTATCAGGCCAATGTCGCCATTTCACGAATCAATTTCGGCCCTCGATAAACCAGACCCGTGTAGACCTGAACCAACTCAGCGCCAGCCGCGAGTCGCTCTTCTGCGTCGGCCTTGTCCATCATCCCGCCGGACGCGATGATCGGAATCTCATCATCCAGATCGGCCCGCAGCCACTCCAGAATCTTGAGCGACTGCTCGCGCAGCGGAGCCCCGCTGAGACCACCTGCCTCGTCGGCGAGCGCATGCCCCTTGACCACCTCGCGCTCGATCGTGGTATTTGTCGTGATGACTCCGTCGACTCGTTTTTCGTTAAAGGCAGCGGCGAGGTCCGAAATCGCATCGCGATCGAGATCGGGGGCGATTTTGATAACGATGGGGACCTGCTTTCCACCATGCGTCTCGCTCAGCTTCGCCCGTAGCTGCTGGAGTTTCTCCAGCAAATCCCGACAAGTCTCACCAGACTGAAGATCACGCAGACCTTTCGTATTGGGGGAAGACAGATTTGCAGTGACGTAATCCGCCTTGGGATAAACCGCTTCAAAACAAGTCAGATAATCGTCAATCGCTTGCTCGTTTGGAGTGTCAAAATTTTTCCCAATGTTGATGCCAAGAATCCCGCGAAACCTTCGGGCAGACTTGTTGAGATTCATCAACATCCCCTCAAGGCCCGGGTTATTAAATCCCATCCGATTGATGATTGCCTCGTGCTCCCTGAGCCGGAAGAGCCGCGGCGCGGCGTTTCCAGGTTGCGGCCTCGGTGTCACCGTCCCAACCTCGACATGACCACAACCAATCGAGCCAAAGGCGTCGACCGCCGCACCGGACTTGTCGAGTCCGGCAGCTAGCCCCACCCGATTGGGAAACTCGAGACCCATCAGTTTTACGGGAGTGGTCTTTGACTGCGCCGCCTGCCCGCCGGTAAGTGCTGCCAGAATCCGCAACTGCTCAGCCAATTTCATCCCACCGAGCGTGACATGATGAGCCCGCTCGGCATCGAGAGAAAAGAGGACTCGGCGCGCGATCGGATAGAGGTCTGGCATGTCAAAAAGCCGTTACGCTGAACCATCAATCCGGGCAATCACTGATTTCCATTTCAGTCAATCGGTGCCCGCCCCCAGATGAACCTTGCAACAGCCGTCTCGCTCGCGAATCTTCGTCTTATTTGATCTTGAAACGCTCATCAAAATGAAACGAGATGCCGGAGGGGAAGTGGATCTCCGCTACGTCGAGCAGCTCCTCGCGATCGAAAATGAATTCAAGGATTGAGCGATGCAAGGGTCTCAGACACCGCGACGAATGGTTCGCTGCCACCTTCGAAGGTGCCCGAATTACTAACCTGCGCGACGCGCAGTTTATTCCTCTCTCCGAAAAGCTCGCCTGGCTGGCCGAGGCCCGAGAATTCGCCGAGCGATCCGGTAAAAACAGATCTGAAAAAGGATCGATCAGTTAGAAGAACCCAGGAAAGTGGTAAACACTTTTCATGATCGCAAGGCAACGGAGGAAGGCTTGCCGCTGACATAAAAGGAGGCTTGTGCCACAGCAGTGATACGGCATCATCGCAGGATGGCGCTTTCTCGCAATCAGTATCCCCTCGCTGCAATCTTAGCTCTGCTCATCGCCAGTGCGATTGGCCTCGAGCAACCCGATACCGGCGGACTCGATACCGAGCCAGGCCTGAGACTTCGGATCTATTCAATTGGTGACAAATTCGACCCCGCGCTTCCTCTCCAACCAGGCCAGTCTGCCAATG
>JBCCBR010000401.1:0-3873 GCA_039033935.1 Verrucomicrobiota bacterium | reverse complement strand
GTGATTTGCGACGAAATCAGAATCGACCAGACCGCGCTCGATCAAAAGCCGGGCAAGTCCATAAAAGAATGTCAGATCTGACTTGGGAGTGAGATCGACGTGGCGGGTCGACTGCATCGCAGTTTCGGTGCGGCGGGGATCGACTACCACTATTTCGGGATCGCGTTTGTTCCGCAGCACGCGCTGCCACATGATGGGGTGGGCGATGCAGAGATTCGATCCGATCAAAAAGATGACATCCGACTCTTCGAAATCCTGATAGGTGTAGGGCGGAGCATCAAAGCCGAAAGACTCCTTGTAGGCTATGACTGAGGTGGCCATGCATTGGCGAGTGTTCCCATCGCCATGAAGCATTCCCATTCCGAATTTGGCGAATGAACCGAGAAAGGCCATTTCTTCGGTGCAGATCTGGCCGGTGCTTAGAAAAGCGACCGACTCAGGGCCGTGCTGGTCGAGCAGGCCTCGCATCCTCGTCGTGAAGGTCGATGCCGCCTCGTGCCAATCGGTCTCCCGCACCTCCCCACTCGCGCGATCTCGGATAAGCGGAGTCGTCGCCCGATCTGGTGCCGAGAGGGGAGCTAGTGCTTCCCATCCTTTGGGGCATGCCATCCCGATATTGACCGGGTAGTTGCTCTGTGGCGTCAGATTGGTGGCTGACTGATCGCGGAGATGGACATTGAGCGAACAGCCTGTGGAGCAGAATCCACAGACCATCGCCGTAGTCGAATCGGGGGCGACACTCGAAGGGACCTGGCCCAATCCAAATCGCCCCGGCTGACGAACGAGCTGCTCAGTGAGGGGACCCCGATGCGTGCGGAACCGCGACTTCCAGAGATCTTTGGCTTCCTGGACCAGACTCATGACAGAACGACCCCTCCCGGCATTTTGGTATGATCGACTGCCTGAAAGTAAATCCGTCGGGCGAGGCATTCACCGATCAGACAGATCAAGGCACCAAGCCAGGCGAGCCATGAGAAGGGCGCTGCGAAGAGGAGACAGCCTGACCCGACCAAGCTGAGAACGACGCGGACCGCTAGGCTGACGCGGAGTGGACCCATCGCGATACGTGATGACTTCGGAAACGGCGTGATTCTTGGAGTGTAAGCAAAAAGTTCACCAAGCAGCTTCGCGAGATTCGCGAAAGCTCCGAGCCAGGGGACAACCAGAGCCGCGCCAATGCTCAGAGTCGTCAGGCCAAAGCGAAACGCAGTCTGTGGGAAACTCCAGAGCGGTCGACCAGTCACCGCGTAGACCATGATCGAGCAGAAGACACCGAGCAGACCTGCGGTAACGGCACCGCCTCCTGCATGAGGGAGGAGGAACGGAAACCATCCTGTGATGAGGAGTCCGATGTAGCCCGCCTGAGCTCCCGCCATGCCCCCAAAAACGAGAATCTCGCGACTAAGCCACGACTTGCGCCAACCGAGAAAACTGCGCCACGCCTGCAGCGGTCGACCGAGGTGAAAGGTGGCAGCAACGAGCCCGATCTGAGCGATTACGAATCCTGCGATGACATGCCAGATTGGCGGGCTTGTCAGGCCGAGACTCAGAAAGCGAGCGATCACGTCGAAAAGGAAAATCCCTGCACCCGCTTGAGTCAGGGTCAACATGATCGCGAGCGGAAGGTGATCGTGAGCGGGGCGATCAGCCGCGTTGTCGGCCGGGACGACTTCCTTGCTGTGCAAGTTCAGAAAGCGAGTCGTCGGAAGCGAAAGGCGCGACGGCGCTGTCCCTGGGAGCAGCTTCTCGTTCTTCGCCATCGCCTTGCGATCAATCTTCTGGGGGACAATCCGAATGCGGATCGCTTCGTTCGGACAAGCCTGGACACAGGCGGGAGCTTCACCTTCGCGAAGCCGATCCTGACACATGTCGCACTTGCGGACGATACCGAGCCGATCGTTGTACTTCGGCACGTCGTAGGGGCACATCATGGTGCAATACTGGCAACCGATGCATTGATCATCGAGGTGGCGGACGACGCCGGTGTCGGCCTCTTTTTCGTAGGCGAGAGTCGGGCAACCGTTGGCGCAGGCCGGGTCGACACAGTGATGACATGCGCTTGTGACGGTCTGCTGAGCAGCTGGCTCTTCGCCGACACCAGGCGTGACGAGGGCGCCGACATCGCGCCAACTTTCACCCTCATCAAGTCCGTTGAGACTGTGACAGGCAGTAACGCAAGCCTTGCAGCCACTGCAGGCATCGAGATCGACCTCGAACGAATATTGCTCGCCCTCGCCGGGCGCACTGAGGGGTATCAGGCTTTTATAGTAGGGTGCCTGGAGGGGCTCCTGCAGATTGCCATGCTGCTGGGAGAATCGCTCAACCGCAGTGAGACGTTGCTGATCGGCGATCAGCTCGTCTATCAAATTGCGTGCTGAGACGAGACTCATTACCCTACCAGTGCTTCGAGTTGCTCAACGCTGTGACGACTCGAAAATTCCAGGAAAGTCTCGTTGTTTTCGCGCTGAGCGAGGTAGCCACGCAGGAGGCTCTCAATTTTAGTATACAAGTCGGGCCCGGCGGGGACGCTTTTGAGAAGCTGGCGCCCGAGTCGCTTTTTCCCTGGGCCAAAGCCGCCACCGACAAACACGTGGTAACCCTCGACGGTCTCCTCCTGCCCCTCGACCTTGACCTTGCACGCCAGCATCCCGATGTCACCGATGTAGTGTTGGGCGCAGCTATGAGGACAACCGGTCGTGTGTATATTGATTGGCTGGTCGAGTGTGATCTTTGACTCGAGGTAGTCGATCATCTCGATGGTATGGTGCTTCGTGTCTGAGCTGGCGTATTTGCAATACATGTTGCCAGTGCAGGCGGCTGCCCCGCCTCGCAAGTAGCTCGCTTCCCAACCGAGACCCGCCGCGGCAAGAGCTTCTTTCGCGGCGTCGAGCTTGTCGTCGGGAACATTCGGGATGATCAAATTCTGGAAGATGGTGAGTCGCAGCTCGCCGTTCCCATACGTCTCCGCGATATCAGCAATGGCTCGCGCTTCCTCGCTCTGAAGAATGCCGACCGGCACGTAAACCCCGATGTAGTTGAGACCCTCCTGCTTTTGAGGGTAGACACCCACCTGAGGATGGGGCTCATGAGGCTTGAGCTGAGGCTCGACTTTGGATTCGTCGAGCGGAATGAGATCGAAGGGCAGTGAGTCCTGCACTTCCTTCATGAATTTCTCGAACCCCCAGTCGCGCAGTAGATAGATCAGACGCGACTTGCCTCGACTGTCGCGGCGACCGTTCGCCATCCAGATTCGAGTAATGGCAAGGCAGACGTCGACGGCATTTTCAGGGCGGCAGATGTAGCCGGCATCCTCAGCAAACTCTTCGTGCCCGGTGATTCCACCGATCAAAATCCGAAAGTAGACTTCGCCATCGACTTTGATGGCGCGCATCCCAATATCGTTGGTGTCTTCCGCCACGCCGATGAGACCACCACTATCGAAACTGATGTTGAACTTTCGGGGCAGGTTGTAAAACTCAGTCCCGTTGACCACGAGGTGGGCGAGTTCCTTGACGTAGGGCAAGACGCCGATCAGCTCGTAGGGGTCGTAGCCGGAACTCGGATTGCTGGTGAAGTTCCGTAAATTGTCGCCGCCTGCACCCCGAGAGTGCAACCCGCAACGCTGGATCCGGGTGAGCAACTCCATCGTGTTTTCAGGAGCGATGACTCGCACTTGAAAGTTGTTCCGTGTCGTGATCTGGAGGTAGCCGCTCGCGATATCGTCCGAGATTGAGGCCAGCTCGGTCAGCTGATCACTCGTCACGACGCCACCTGGAATTCGCAGGCGGCACATGTAGCCTTCGTGGACTGGGGCGAGCCAAAAAAGACCGTTCCACTTGTATCGAAAGATATCCGGTTTTTCTGGAGGAGCCG
>JBCCBR010000400.1:0-3877 GCA_039033935.1 Verrucomicrobiota bacterium | reverse complement strand
AGTGTGGCCAACGAATCAAAGCCTTGCTTTGATAATAAGGTGAATCGTACTGTTAAGATATTGTTAATTGAGGATGACGCCGACCTCGCAGATTCCCTCGTAGAAAACCTGGAAAGCCACGGATACGAGGTCGCTCACGAAAGCGATGGGGAAGCCGGGTTGGCCGCTGCGCTTGAGGGTTCACCAGATGTCGTGCTGACTGATTTTCGCCTTCCGTTTAAAGGCGGTGTCGAAATACTCGAGGCAATTCGTCAGGAAAAATCCAACTTGCCTGTCATTCTAATCACAGCTCATGGGACCACTGAGCTGGCAATCGAGGCGACCCAAAAAGGTGCCTTCGATTATCTCATCAAACCCTTTCGCACAGCCGACCTTCTCGAAGTGCTGGCGAGCGCGGTCTCGACCTCGCGGATGAGTGGCGAGCGGGTTGAGCTGGATCCGGATGAGAACACTTCGGCTCTTCAATCCTTGATCGGTCAGTGCCGCGAGATGCAGGAGGTCTACAAGAATGTCGGGATGGTCGCAAACAAGGCCGTCACCGTTTTGATACGTGGAGAGACCGGCACCGGCAAAGAGCTCGTGGCCCGAGCAATCTACCAGCATAGCGACCGCGCCGACCTGCCTTTTGTCGCGGTGAATTGTACTGCAATTCCAGAGAGTCTTCTCGAAAGCGAGCTATTTGGGCACGAGCGCGGTGCTTTCACTGGTGCGGTGGCCCGTCGCATTGGCCGATTCGAGCAGGCCAGCGGGGGCACCCTCTTTCTCGATGAGATCGGAGACATGTCGCCAGAGACTCAGGTGAAAATGCTGCGAGTCCTCCAGGAGAGAACCATTCGTCGCGTTGGTGGTGAAGATGAGGTGCCAGTCGATGTCAGAGTAATTGCTGCGACCCATCGGGACCTCGAACGGATGGTTGCGGAAAAGCGATTTCGAGAAGACCTCTTTTACCGAATCAATACAGCGATGATCCACCTGCCTCCGCTTCGAGAGCGGAATGGTGACATCCGCCTCTTGATTGACCACATCGTCGCCAATTGCTGCCGCGAGTTTCAGGTCACCGCCCCCGAAATTTCGCGCGATGCCATCGATGCGCTCGAGCAACACCGCTGGCCCGGCAACATCCGCGAGCTCGAAAATGTGATCGCGAAGCTGGTCATTAAGTCAAAGGGCTTCGCGGTCTCTCCTGCCGACGTCGAGGCTGCGCTGGAGACTATTCCCGACCAGAGCGGCGACTCGCTCGCGCCCTACGAATCGATCCGTCGCGAAAAGGTGGTGGAGTGCCTCAAGCGGGCTGAGACAGGCGACTTGGATCTGCCCTACCTTCACCTGATTGACGATCTTGAGCGCGAGATCATCCATCAAGCCATACTCATTACCCACGGAAATCAGAGCGCTGCCGCGCGCCTGCTCGGGATCTCACGAATCACCTATCGGGAGAAGCTCGATAAATATGGTCTCCTCAAGCGAAAAAAAGACCCCGTGAGCTAAGGAAAGCAGATCAGGCAGCCAGATGGATCAGCGTGAGCTCGAACTTCTTTCCGCCAACCAGTTGGTGAGGCGAGCGCTGCGCGCAAACCAGATTGGGCTCTGGACATGGAATTTTGATCAGGCAGAGATCAGTTTCGGAGCCAACTCCGTTGAGTTACTGGCTGGCTATCTGGGGGCTCACTCTGAGCCAGGAAAGCAACTCTCTGACCGAGTGCACCACGAGGACCGCGAGAGAATCGATGCGGTCCGAGCCAACGCGGTTGATGAAAGTCAAAGCTATCAGATCGACTACCGAGTCAGCGATTTCCGAGGGTTTACCCAATGGCTTCGAGAGACCGCCGACTGCGAGGTCGATGGGAGTGGCAGGTGCACCATTGTCGGGACCATTCAATTCGTCACCGAGGAAAAAGAACGAGAGCTTGCTCTGGCAAGATCAAATCGTGAGCTGGAGCAGTTCGCCTATGTGGCTTCTCACGATCTCCAGGAACCCCTTCGCACGGTTCGTAGTTACGTCGACCTGATTGACCAGCGCTTTGGAGATTCACTCCCCGACGAGACTGGCGAGTTCATGGCCTTCATCACGAAGGCCACCCGAAGGCTTGAGGGGATGATTCGCAGCTTGCTGGAATTCTCGCGGCTCGCTTCCGACGTCGAGGAGCGGGAAGCTGTTTCTCTGAGCGAGCTGGTCGACTTCGCGACGAGCCCTTTGCAAAAACTGATCAAAGAAAAGAGTGCGATGATTGATTTCAAAGGACCCGACCACGAACTCTTCGTGGCCCCTCAACAGATGCAACGCGTCATCCAAAATTTGATCGAAAACGGTATCAAATTTCACGGCGAAGATCCTCCGCAGATCACGATCACATCACTACCTCTCTGGAGCGGACAAAGGGTCATCGTCACAATCCGCGACAATGGGATCGGTATCCCCGCTGCTTCGCACGATCGCATCTTCAAGATTTTCAAGAGACTGCGTCCTCATTCGGGATCAGCCGGACACGGCATTGGCCTCGCCATTTGTCAGCGCATCGTCGAAGACCACGATGGAAGCATATCGGTCGAGTCAAACCCCGCGGCCGGCTCGGCCTTCAGCTTTGATGTCGCAATCGTAGCTAAGTCAGAGTGACGAAAACTCTGCGCCCCCCCCCTTTTAGAAAGACTAGCAGCATCATGATATCGATACTCGTAATTGAAGATAATCCTGCAGATATCAGGCTAATCGAGGAACATCTCATTTCGATAAGCCACGAATTCGACTACCAATTGAGCTCGGTCGAATCACTAGGCGAGGCTCTCGATCATTTAGCAAAATCACCGGTGGATATTATTTTGACCGATCTCAACCTTCCGGACAGTGAGGGATCGGAGTCCGTCAATGAGTTGATCTCCCGGTTCCCAGAGATCCCGACCGTCGTCCTTTCTGGTCTCGCTGACGAAGAGCAGGCCGTAAAGCTGGTTGGGGCCGGAGCCCAGGACTATCTCCGAAAAGATGAAATCTCCGGCTCAACACTGCGCCGAACGATCAGACACTCGCTGGAGCGGTTTGCGATTGCCTCGCGACTCCGCGAAGTGAGCCTCGACCTCGAAAAACAGAACCTTGATCTCGTCCAGAGTCAGCGTCGCCTCATCCGAGCCGAAAAAATGCGGACAATAGGTCATCTTGCATCAGGGCTCGCACACGAGGTGAAGAATCCCCTCGCAATCATCCAGCTCGGGCTCGACAAATTGGAGGGTCAGATCGCGAGGGGGTACGAGCCGATCAAGCCCGAAACACTCGACCGGATGCAGACAGCTCTGCAACGGGCAGATCAAGTCATCGGTGAGTTACTCTCCTTTGGCTCTGAGTTGGATGGGCATATCGCGACCTGTCATTTGTCGGATGCGATCGATTCGGCAATCGCTCTGGTGGGTCCGAAACTGAAAGCAAACGAAATCGAGCTGGACCGAATCGTGTCAGAAGATCCCCCCATCCGAATCGACCGAAATAAAGTAGAGCAGGCAATCATCAACTTGATTCTGAACTCGATCAATGAGCTCGGGGAAATTCCCGTCGATGGCTTTATCAGAGTTCAAATGTTGGTCCAAAAAGAAGCTGACACCCAGTGGGCGAATATACTGGTAGAGGACAATGGTCGAGGAATCCCGGATGAAGACCTCTCAAAGGTTACAGAAGCCTTCGTCACGAATCGGGCCGACTGTGGTGGAACAGGACTCGGGCTCACTGTCGTCAGCCAGATCGCTTCCCTGCATCATGGCGATCTTACTCTATCGCGCTCGGATCTCGGAGGCCTTAAGGCAGCTCTTTCAATACCACTGGCCGTCTGATTCGAACTTCCGAAGAAAGCCGCTAGATGACCAACCAGCTCAGCTCGCCGGGGTAAGCCGACGT
>JBCCBR010000399.1:0-3888 GCA_039033935.1 Verrucomicrobiota bacterium | reverse complement strand
CTCCTCGGCGCGCTGCATCGCCGCATCACGCTCCTGCTCCATCCCCGCTACTCTCAGCTTGACGGCGTCGCGATCGGCCTTGAGCGTTGCCAGCTCTTCCTCAACACCACTGAGGTCGGTGGTGAGGCCTGCGATGACCTGCTGCTGCTGCTGCTGGTCGCTTCCGGACTCGTCGCCGCCTCGCCGCGGGCTTCGTAGCGATCAGACTGGGCGATCGCCTGAGCCTGGCTTGCGATCCCATCGGGTGAGACCCGAGTCAGAAAGAGATCAAAGTTGCCACCCCGGTAACTGTCGAACACGATCAGCGCCTCGTCCTCTTTTCCAAAGGCGAGACGAGGCTCCCAGTCACCCCCTCGAACCGAGTCGTCATCAGCCGTCACCGCAATCCGATCTGACCAGACCAGTGGGTCATTCGAGTCGGGTTCATGCGTCGCGTGGCGGGTGAAGATTCGACATCTCTTTTCGGCGATCGACTGCCAGACGACCCAGACTTTGCCATGACGATCGGTGCCGAGGTCAGGAAAGATGTCATTCCCGCCTCCATGGGTGAGGTGAAAGGGGGCACCAAGAGCAGCTTTTCCCTTGCGACCGATTTCGCGGGCGACCAGATCCCACTGGCCATCCGCTTCGAGCTGCGACCAGACGCAGAGGTGGCGGCCATTGGGGAGACGGGTCAGGCAAGGCTGTGTGATATTGGTAACGCCTTCGGCCGAGATCTGAGCAACTGCCCGGAGCTGGCCGTTTTCTTTGAGCTCGGCTAATTTGAGCCGATCGGCGGTGCCATCGTGCTCAACAAATGCGACGATCGGTTTGCCTTCGGCATTGAGACACATCGCGGGGAAGTCCTCCTGAAAGTCAGGACGATTGAAAGCCGCCAGGAGCGGAGTGTTGGGCAGGCCAGGTCGCTTTTCGCGCTTGCGAGTCTGATCCTGGGAGAGTGCCTGCTCACTGCAGATGACAAGTAGCAGGACGCAAAAGACGGCGATGGGGGTAGGGGAATTGAGCGCTGATCTGGCGAACATTTGCAGATCTTAGTGAAGTGATCAGCTGGGGGAAAGAGCCGATTTGCCGCAAAAGTTCCATTGGGGCGAGTTGAAAAATTCTGATGCTCCCGCTGCGCCTCGCCATTTGTTTCTTTCTGATCTGGCCTCTGGCCCGATCGAGCGCCCCGCTTACGCAATTGACCTCCGACCTAACCCTGCCCACCCTCGGACTTAACCCTGTTTACTCCCAGACCTAACCCTCTTGAGTCTCCAGCCAGCCTTCTAAATCGGGCGAAGCCTGGGAATTTCCCCATCACTCCATGAATCGAATTCTCCTTAGTTTGCTCTGCTGGGCGGCACCAGTTTTCTGGCTATTTGCAGAACAAGTGCCGGAAGGCTTTGGACAGCTCAGCAACCCACCCGCCCTCATCCCCGGCGGGGTTGAGGATTCAGGGCTGAAGTATTCCTACCTCGCCCAATCGGCTGAGAATCGAAAGTTGATCCTGACCGCCAGCAACGGGTTTTTTAATCCGGGTGCCGCCACCGCGAAAGGCGAGTCGAATCTGCCAAAGGTGGGTGACACTGAATTAATCGTCCCTAATTTCGAATACCTCGAATGGAGGCAACCGAATCAATCGCTCCGCTGGCACCTGCTCATCGCGGGGCCGGGTAAGGTCTATCTCCGGGTTCATCTTGAGTCCGATGAAACGGGCCGCGAGATCGAGGTGGCTCTCGGTGATCAGGTGCAAACCGTGCGGACGGCGAAAGTTCCGGCCGATCAAGCCCAGCCCTGGGATCTGGCTTTTGACGTGGCTGTAGCCGGGGAGTATCCCATCTCGCTGACGGCTCGGGGAGATGGCGGTATTGGCAAGCTGTATCACATCGATGTTTTTGGTCCAGCGATCGAGGGTTCCCATCTCTTGCGGGTGCGCTGGCGACCGGCCGCCGCGCACGGAAGCTACCGCACTGACGAGGTTGCTGACGCGAAGCTGCTGGTGTTCACCACTCGGAGTCTCGCGCCGATCTCAAGTTACTCCCCGATCACGACGCCTTTCGGCTACTACGGCACGAGTTTCGAAGACGACCGGCGCTCGGCGGGCTTTTTGAATTTTTCCATGTGGGGACAGGAGGATGCGGGCGATCGTATCGAGCTGATGCCCCATCTCATTGGAGTCGGTTCACCAGAGGGAGAGTTCAGTGGATTCGGTCACGAGGGCAGCGGGGTCAAGCCTCGAGGGTGGACGCCGATGCCCGATCGCCCCGAGCTGGTGGTGCAGGCACTGCGCGTGGAGAACGGAGAAAAATACGATCATTATTTCGGCTATTTTTTTGACCACCCGACCGCAACCTGGAAGTTTTTTGCAGCTGGGAAAAAGTGGCATGGAGGAAAGCCGGTCAGCAATCTGCGCTTGGGTTCTTTCTGCGAAGTGCCAGGGCCTCCCCAGAGTCAACGCACCGGCGACCTTTACCGCGAAGTGCGCCGCCGCGCCTGGGCCTGGGACGGTGAGATTTGGCAAGCAATCGATGGATACGAGCCGGGCGGCACCGGCAGTTCCGGCGATGAGCCAGTCAACAAACGCTGGTACACGACAGAAACCGGGGAGTATGCGATGGGGTGCGGCGGCATTCGCCTTTACCATCACGAGGAATCCTATGTCGAAGCTCACGACTCGGTGTCGCTACCCGAATTTCTCCGCGTCCCATCGGTGGAACGCTTATTTGGGATGCCAGTCACGTTTCCCCAGATTCAGGTCAGCGAGGTTTCAGCCGATCGTGCTTTGGTCGAGGTGGAAATGCTGGCGCTCGATCCGATCACTACCGCATCGCTTTATTTCGGTAAAACGGATGCGCTCACGTTTGCTCCGCGTGAGTTGCATGGCACGGAGCGCAATTCAGAGCTCAGCACTGCGATCAACTCACAAAGTTGGGAGTCCGTGGTGGAGGGCCGCGATCGAGCTGATGGGATTTATCAATTCGAATTGAGCGGCCTCGAGCCTGCTACGGAATACTTCTTTCGGGTGCTGGCGGCGAATCAGGTCAGTCAAATCTGGACCGACCCGAGCCTCAGCTTCACCACTCTTGCGAATGGTGAGCCGACTCAGACGAAGGCGCGCCTGCAGCTGTCGGAACAAGCGGCAGCTAGCTCGGGCAGCAAAGTGAACGTGTTTGCCGATCAGGAGTATCGTTCCTGGACCTATCGAGTTGGTGATCGAGAAGTGCAGGTCGAGGCGAAGCTGCTCAGCATCAACCGATCGGGCGAAATCGAACTCGAGCGAAGCGGCGACCGACGAAAGGCAAGCATCGAAATTGAGCTTCTTTCTCCGAGCGATCGGGAGTATCTGGATCAACTACGCTGAGGCGAAGGAGCGCTGATTTGGAGGAATAGCCATCACGCCAAGGCGCAGAGGCGCAAGGGCCGGTCGACTGCGGCGTTTGAGATGCTGTTGGGAATGATGTGAAATGGACGGCTTGCGGAGTTTGAGAAAGATAGTCTCGAAATTCGAGCATTCGCAGATGAGATCAAAAGAATCAAACCTTTGCGCGGTTGCGCCTCTGCGTGCGGCCTCTTGAATTTCTGATCGGAGCAGTAGCTCTTCCCTGATGCCTGAATTCATCCGTCCGCGGGTATTGTTTCGAGTGCCAGGAAATGATGACTCACTCCTTTGGAGCATCTCAAATTGAGGTGCTATGAAAACGTACCTGCCCAACACGAGAGAAATCAGTCGCTTTCGCACTCAAAGACGGCATTAGCCAAATCAAACGCATCAGAACGATACGATGGCAGCCTCGATCGACCCGAACCGAGGTGCAGTTCGGGTCGGAGCCACCGCAGACGGACGCAGGTAACTGGATCTCGCGATTGCTCCGACGTAAGTCGCTGAATATCAGTCAAAAATCGGAAATG
>JBCCBR010000398.1:0-3895 GCA_039033935.1 Verrucomicrobiota bacterium | reverse complement strand
CGATGATCTGCTCGACCCGATCGAGGGGGTCGATGATCTCGTTGAAGAGAAACCTGAGACCGGAGAGGTCAGTGTCGAAGAGCCAGAGCAAGCCGAGCCGGAAGAATTGACACCAACTGAGGAAGTCGAGAAATGGAAAGATGTCGCGGCGCGGGCGCAGGCCGATCTTGAGAACTACCGCCGCCGCATTGCCCGGGAAAAGAGCGAGGCGCTCCAGTATGCCAACCGCGGCTTGCTAGAGCAGTTGCTCCCGATCATCGATAACTTTGATATGGGTTTGAAGGCAGCTCGAGATGGTGAGGGCGAGTCCTCCATTATTTACCAGGGCATGGCGATGGTATTTAAACAGATCGAAGACTTTCTCTCGGGCCAGCAGGTTGAGGTGATTCCCTCTGAGGGCGTCGCTTTCGACCCCAATGTTCACGACGCGATCAAACAGGAATCGAGCGAATCAGTTCCCGAAGGCGAGGTGATTTACACCCTCCGGCGTGGTTACCGGCTCCGCGAACGTATCCTCCGAGCGGCGAGTGTCGCCGTCTCCTCGGGGCCTCCCCAAAATGAGTCGACCGACGATTCTTCCGAAGACGACGAGGGCTAATTTTCAGAGGCTGGGCAGCTGACCCTTAACAATTTCCGCAAATGGCGAAACGCGATTATTACGAAGTGCTCGGTGTGAGCAAGAACGCGGAAGAGGCCGAAATCAAGAAGGCCTACCGCAAGCTCGCGGTGAAGTATCACCCCGACAAAAATCCCGATGACCCCTCGGCAGAGGAGCAGTTCAAGGAACTCGGTGAAGCATACGAGATCTTGATGGACGATCAGAAGCGGGCTGCCTACGACCGCTATGGTCATCGTGCTTTTGAGCAGGGGACCGGCCCTTCGGCCCACGGTGGGTTTTCGGGAAGCGATCCCTTCGATGTCTTCAGCAGCGTCTTTGGCGGAGGCGGTGGAGGAGGCAGCATTTTCGAAGAGATCTTCGGGGGCGGTGGAGGCGGTCGCGGAGGCCGCAGTCGCAGCAAGCGTGGATCCGATCTCCGCTACGACCTCCAGATCACGCTCGAAGAAGCCGCCCGCGGCGTCGAGAAAGAGCTCCAGATTGAGAGACTTGTTGCCTGCGAGACCTGCAAGAGTACAGGCGCAGACGGGGGCAGGGCAAATGTGCGGACCTGTGCGACATGCGGCGGGGTCGGACAGGTCATCACCAGTCGTGGATTCTTTCAGGTGCAACAGCCTTGCCCGGATTGTGACGGTTCGGGAGAGATCGTCAGCAACCCGTGCCCGGATTGCAATGGTGAGGGGCGCGTCAATGGGACTCGTCGCCTTAAATTAAAGATTCCTGCAGGAATCATGGAGGGCGGAAGGCTCCGTTCCTCCGGAAACGGTGATGCCGGGCGTCAGGGTGGACCGGCTGGTGATCTCCACGTCATCATTCACGAGAAGGCGCACGAGATTTTCGAGCGAGACGGCAACAATCTCCACTGCGAGGTGCCCCTGCCGTTTGACCGGGCTGTTCTCGGTGGAGAATTGATCGTCCCGACCCTCGAAGGCAAGGCCTCTATTAAGATCCCGGCAGGTTCTCAAACCAACACCGTCTTCAGATTGCGAGACAAGGGGATTCCGGATTTGCAGCGAGGTAGGAATGGTGACCTTTTGGTCGAGGTGCAGGTGGAAGTCCCGGTGAAGCTCAGCAAAGAGCAGCAGGATCTAGTCAAAAAATTCGGGGATTCCCTCACCGATAAAAACAATCCGATCGGAGAGAGCTTCTTTGCCAAAGCAAAGCGGTTTTTCAAGAGCTAGGTTTTCGCAGACAGCGCCACCGAAAAGGCTCGACCCTCCGCGTCGGCGATCTCTCGGTCGATAGTGGCAATCTGATACTTTTTAAACTGCAATCGGGGTGTGGTTTCTTAGCTGTGCGAGGGGCTATTGATTTGAAATGCCTCGCCGGACGACTGGAGAGCAAGTGAAGGGATATATCCTTCTTGAGAAATCGAAAGGAGAACCGTCACGGTAGAAAGGTGCACTTATGATCGGCTCCGATGCCATTGGTCGGATCTCTTCCTGCTTGCTTCGCTTCCCAGCGCTCCTAGCATCTAGGCATGCGAGGTATCACTGCGATCGTCTGCGCCATTTTGCTCGGGTCACTCTTCCAGATCAAGGCAACTGAATTGGGCTGGGAGTTTTGCGCCCGCAAAAAACACAGCCTGAGGGCCATATTTGAGGCACAGGCGGAGTCTCGCAAAAATGGTTCCGGGAATTTGCGCCAGTATGCGCCAGACCGCCGCATCGACGTCTCGCATCTCAAGCTTGAGCTCGATCCCGATTTTGCGACCCGCTCCATCGCCGGTGTCGCAACGATCAGCTTTTCCCCAATTGCGAAGCCGCTTACCGAAATGCGCCTTGATGCCGTTGATCTCGATATCGCTGAAGTGACAGCGACCACGGCGATCAAAGACTGGCATGTCGCGCTGGAGCATCTTGCGATCGAATTTGAAAAGCCGATTCCGGTCGGGGTCGAGACCCGGGTCACGGTGACCTATCAGGTCGAGCCAAAAGAGGGCCTCTACTTCCGAACAGCGGCAATGGGTTACCCTGACGGCGACGATCATCTCTTCACCCAGGGAGAGCCGGAAAAACACCGCCACTGGTTTCCGAGCTACGATTACCCAAACGAGCGCTTCACCACCGAGGTAATCTGCCGGGTGCCAGAAGCGATGACCGTGATTTCAAATGGGCGGCTTATCGATGACTCGGTCGAGGAGGGAGTCAGATCGGTGCACTGGTATCAGGAGGAAGAGCACGTCAATTACCTGCTCTCAGTGGTCGCAGGTCATTTCGAAAAACTGGAGGGACAGTTTCGCGATCTCGAACTCGCTTTTCTGACACCTCCCTCCGAGTTCGCTGTCGCAGCGAATTCTTTCCGCGATACAGCAGCGATCCTCGAGTTTTTCGAATCCGAGATCGGAGTGGGTTATCCGTGGAATAAGTACTACAGCATTTGTGTGAGCGACTTTCCCTACAGTGGCATGGAAAACACCACGGTAACCACCCTCACGACCCGAACTCTGTTTCCCGACGAGACTGAGAATATCCGGACGACTCATCGCCTCGATGCTCACGAGATTGCTCACCAATGGTTTGGCAACCTTGTGACCTGCAAAGACTGGTCGCAGCTCTGGCTCAACGAGGGCTTTGCGACTTATTACACCCATCTATACGAAGAGGAAAAATCAGGCCGCGAGGCCATGTTGTATCAACTCTATCTCGACGCCGATCGTGTCCTCGCCCAGACGGATACCAAGCCGATGGTGTGGCGTGACTACTCCCGGCCCTGGGAGCAGTTTGACTATCGAGCTTATCCCAAAGGTGCCTGGATCCTTCACATGATCCGATGCGAACTGGGGCCGGAACTTTTTCGGGAATCGATCAGAGAGTATCTTGAGGAGCATCGCAACACCGATGTGGTGACCGAGGACCTCAATGAAATTCTCGAAGAAACTTCCGGGAGGAATTGGGACCGGTTTTTCGATCAGTGGGTCTATCATGGTGGAACCCCTCAGCTCAACGTCGAGTATCGCTACGATGGCTCTGAAAAGGCCGCTAAGTTCAAGTTTAAGCAAGCGCAGGAAATCGGTGACGAGGTCCTAGCTTTCCACCTCGATATCCCGATTCGGTTATTCCCAGATGAGGGAGAACCAATCAATTTCATCGCTGAGCTTCGAGGGGTGGAAGATGAGTTCAGCTTTCCAATCGAATCAGCTCCCAAGGGGGTTCGGCTCGACCCTGACTACACCCTTCTGGTTTCGTTTAATGTCGAGCTACCGAATCCACTTCTGGAATACCAGATCGGAAACCAAGCTGACATGATGGGGCGCCTGTTCGCCGCGAAACAGTTAGG
>JBCCBR010000397.1:0-3902 GCA_039033935.1 Verrucomicrobiota bacterium | reverse complement strand
CGCCGATTTCCGAATCCTCTCGTCGCCGAGCTGCTTGAGGCGGGGCGTGCTACTGATCAAGCAAAGAGTGCAATCGCTTGAATTTTGAGAGTGACGAGGCTTGAAGTCACTTTGGATTCGAGCCCGGAAGCATAAGGAGCCGAAAGGCGGAGCCTCGTTTGTTTTTCGATCGCAGCCCAAAATAATGTGAGGGGCACCCTCTCAGAACCCTTTTCGCCGTTCCACCGAAACCATCGAACAAGCCGATCGCGCTACTCTGACGAAGAGGTTCTATGTAGCAAAGCTAAGCGAGTTGCTGGTCGCTTTGCGACCTTGCGCCTTAGCGTGCGGCTTTTCCACCAGGCATGGCAGAAGTTCAGAGACCCTCAGATCCGAGTCATCGTGGCGCCAAAGATCAGACGCGTCTGATTCAAGAAACTGGTTTGGCGTAGTGCTCAGTGGCCAACGCTTCGACAAAATTTTCCGAAGCATTGCCTGCAAAGCTTGCAAACAGCTCGAGCTGGGAATCGTGGCATTGCAGGGCTTTCCATCGCTGCTCGTGGTGCCGGCTGACATTAATGCGAAGCCACGCTGGATCGTTCCAGTTCACGATTTTCGGGATCGGATGCTCCGGGTTCCTGGCCTGAAACGTGAGCCATTGCGGCGAATCTTCTCCCAGAGTTTCAGTAGCCAATTTCACCGCGTCGTAGACCAACAAGTGGGCCGGGTGCCAATACTCGCCACTGCTCCCGTGTGAAAGAATCAAATCGTGCTCAGCGAGTCTAGCCTGAAGACGCTCGGCTAGGTCTTTCACGGGGATTTCGGGTGGGAACACTCGATACTCTGTTCCGACCGGATCGATCAGATCGGCAAAGCTTAGTTCGGTGATGCCAAGGACCTCGCAAGCTGCCCTCATTTCGGTTTCACGAGCGGGGCCAAGTTCGGCGCGCGTGTGAGGTCCGAGGGGTCCGCCTTCGCCGCGGGTGAGGCAGTGAATATCGACGCGAACTCCCGAGTCGATCAGTTCCAGAATGAGGCCGGAGCAGAACACCTCGTCATCAGGGTGGGCGATGACGACGAGGGCTCGATCGAATTCGCTGAGTGGCGCGATGGTCTCGTGCTCCGGCTGATCGGCAAACTTCCTCGGCAACCGCGCAAGCCTTGCTCGCTGCTTTCGGTAAAAGACCGGATCAGACAAGCGATGGGCGATGCGAATCAGAAACGACATGACCAGATTGAAAGGCCGCCACTTGATGAGCGACGGTGCGCGGAGATTTCAGGAACTGCGAAGTGTGTTCGATCAAGCCGCGTTGAAAGGAATCGGGGCCGAGATTCCCAACTCGCTCTTGGATCTGGTTTGCGAGTTTCGGCACCCTGGCTTTGTCCTCAAGCAGGGAGACGATTTTTTCGACAGCCTCCTGCTCATTTCCGAACTGCAGTTCGGGCAGATCGACGACTTCACTGGCTCCTCCGCTATCCGGAACGAAAGGGATGCATCCCATCGCTGCCATTTCCGCGACGGCGATCCCGAACGCTTCGATTCGACATCCGTGAATCGCGAAGGTTTGTTGAGCGAGCACCTCGCGTTTTGCTTCAAGATCGAGGAATCCAGTCGGGCGTATCCAATCATGTCCCGCGACTCGCTGCGCGATGTGAGTCGCGTAAGCGCTCCCATCGAGATCGCCGATGAGTGCGAGGTGGACTGAGAACCCGCGTTTGCGAACAGCGCTGAGGATATCAATGAGGCGGTCGAGTTCTTTCTCCGGGACAATCCGCCCTAGGCAGGCGAAGCCGAAAGGATCGCGCTCCACATTCTCCGGCGCACTCGGGAGTGTGACGGGAGGCGAGAGAACCTCAGCATTGGACACTCCGAAGTGGCGCTGCAACTGGCTGCGGCACCAATCTGAATTGGCGAGGATGAGATCTCCGCGGTCCGATAAAGCGCGACTGTGCCGACAGAGAAAGTCTCCAAGCCCAATGTAGGCTTTTCTCCAAGGTGACTCCTTCGAAGTAAACTGCTCACCACCGTGAATGTAGAGTCGCTTTCGCATCGGCTCGGAGAAGCTGAAATCACCAACCAGCTGAATCCCCGGCTTTCCGAAATCGATCGGGTTGTAGGCGCTGATGCAGAGGTCGTAGCTCGGTGCGAGCTGCTGGCAATGTCGCTCCAGCAGAGCGCGCTGGAGGTGGGAGAAGCGGTGCCCGTCATTAACTGTGGGAAGCCTCGGGGCCTGGATCACTTCAATTTGGTTGGGATCGACTGCCGTGCCGTAGGTCTTGTTAAGTGCAGTCCAGTCGGCGTCAGAAAGGGGAGAAGCGGTCGTGAATGTGATCACAGCACGATTTTGCATCGCATCGAGCGTCCACATCGCGGTCGCTTCCGACCCGCCGCGTCCCATCCAGGGATGGGCTAGGAGAACTCGTGGTCTGCTCATGCTGATTCTATCGGTCGGCGCTCGCCACTGAGAGGAGCCAGATTCTCGGATTCATCATCGCCGGGTCGGTGATGGGCAACCCGCTCGGTAGGCTCCCAAACAGAATTCTGTCCCCCACGGAGAAACGCAAAAAATCCTAACAAGAGCGCGAGATTCATCGAGTAAAAGTATCTCACAAATCGGAACAGCTTGAGGTGCGGTGCCCATTTCAGCTTTTCAAACCAGGCATCGACCGCGGCGATTGCAAAGGAACCAAGGATCCCCGCTGCGAGGAGCCAGCCCCAGGTTGTCAGGATGCTCAAGGCCAGCGTGCTGAGGAGCATCCCAATGATCAGGATCGGCCCGAACCAGCGGAGACCCTTGTGCGACCAAAAGGCAAAGACGGTTTCGCGAGACCCGAGCAGGGGCCAGAGGAGCTTGCGAAAATGGAAGAGATTTTGAAAGTTGCCAGTCGCGATTCTTTTTTTCCTTCGGAACTCTTCACGAATATCGCTCGAAACGGCTTCATAAGATTGGGCTTCGAGATCGACGATCGCATCGTGTCCCTGCTCAAGGACGCTCATCGTGCTGTAGAAATCGTCGACAATGAAGTGGTCGGGGACTGCTTCGAAGAGTTGCGCCCGCATCGCATAGCAGGCACCGAAGGCCCCCATCGTCCGGCCCCAGAGAACACCTTCAGCCCACTTTGTACGATTTTCGCGGCCGACGTAGGCTTCCTCTTCGTGACCAATACCCGAGTGATTTTGGGTTTCGTCGAGCACATTGGTTCCGACCAGGCCAACTTCATTTCGCTGAAAATGACGGGCGAGCGTCTTTGGGAGATCTTCCGCCCAGGCGACGTTGGCATCGCACATCCCAAACAGCGCCGAGTCTGGATTAGCGAAGCTCGCCCTGGCTTCTTCGGCGAGTGAATTGATGATTCGGATTTTGCCATTGCGTCCTCCAAATTCGCGGAATTCCAATCCGAGTATTCGGCCGCGATACGATTCGATAATCTCGCGACTGCGATCAGTTGATCCGTCAGAGCCGATCCAGACATGAAAGCGATCGGCCGGGTAATCAACGGAGGCGAGGCTGTCGAGCGTGCGCTTGAGGACCGACTCCTCATTATAGACCGCCATTAAGACAGCAAGTTCCGGCAGCTCGTGGTCTTCCTGTTCGGGAACGGGGCTTAGCTGGCGCCCTCGCGTGAGTCGATCCATCAGCAATGGAAAAATCGCATAGGTATGGGCGAGAAGCCCGAGGCAGATCGCGAAGGTGAACGCTGATGCTAATGTCAGAAAGAGCATGGCGAAAAAGAGACTCAGGATGAGCGGTGGTGGGGAGGTTCTGGTTGAATGGTCTCGCTGCGGACGAGGTGATGAGCACCACCGGCGGTGGTTGGTCCGTTGGCGAAATCGTCCACCCCGATTTCGTTGGCTGTTTCCTCGTCGAAGATGAGTTGGGCCGAGTCTTGGCCGACTTGCTCCCGGTAGCGGAGATAACAGG
>JBCCBR010000396.1:0-3903 GCA_039033935.1 Verrucomicrobiota bacterium | reverse complement strand
GTGATGAAGCAGGGGCCCGGCGGCGAGGTGACCGTGAAGGGTTGGGTGCGCACGAGGCGCGATTCCAAGGCTGGGCTTTCATTTATTGCGCTGCACGACGGCACGTGTTTCGGCACGCTGCAGATCGTGGCGCCCGCCGAACTGGATAACTACGCCGATGAGATTCAGCACCTCACGACGGGGTGCGCCATCGAGGCTGACGGCGAACTAGTCGAGAGCAAGGGCAAGGGCCAGACGGTGTCTCGGCGATGGCAAAGGCGTTCGAAACGAGCAATGGCCCCCTCGCTGAGAGATTGATTGCTTCCCTCCGTGCCGGTCAGGCAGCGGGGGGCGATAGCCGCGGTCGACAATCAGCCGGACTCCTGATTGTGAGAGAGGGTTGGGGTTATGGGGGTGGAAACGATCGATTTCGCGATATCCGAGTCGATGAGCACGAGACCCCAATCGAGGAACTCGACCGCGTCTATCGGGCCCATCGCAAACTCTTTCCCCGCCCGGATCAAGAAGCGACAGAGTAAGCCTAACACGTAACCCTTTTCTTCGATGCTGGATTTTTCAGACGCTCCCTACCACTTTTTTGAACCAAATCCTTCTCGGGGCATCATCACTCTGGCAAGACAGGTGAATCGCATGATCGCCTTACCCGGATCGAATCACCGAGTTCGTAAGATTGAGATCACCGGAGCCTGCGACGAGGCAAAAGCGGCAGTCGACCGAGGTGACCGATTGCTCTTCGTGATCAATCATCCATCACACAGCGACCCACAGGTCATTACCGAAGTTCACCGGCGACTCGGAATCAACTCGTGCTTCATGGCTGCCTACGATGTCTTTCTGAGGGCGCGGTTTACCGCCTGGACAATGCAGCGTCTTGGCAACTTTTCGATTGATCGTGAAGGCAGCGACCGCAAAGCAATGTCCACCGCGATCAAGATCCTGAGCGAGGGACCGCAAATGCTAAACATCTTTCCAGAAGGCAACGTCTACCTGACAAATGACCGCGTCACCCCATTCCTCGACGGGACGGCGTTCATCGCTCTGAAAGCTCAGAAAAGTCTCGGTGAAAAACCAGTCAAGATTGTGCCGATCAGTCTCAAATTCACCCAGTTGGAAGACATATTCGGGCTGCTCAATCAACGCTTGCGCGACCTTTCGGTTGAGAGTGAATTTCCCGATCAGCCCGATCCATTTACCCTTGCTGATCTCGTCGCACTCGGTGAGCATCTCATCGCGCGTCGCCTCAAACGCACCGGGGGTGACCGCTTTGAGGGAATTGATCCCAGCTCCCCGTCCATCTCTCTAGCTCCCTTTGCCGAGACCCTGGTGCAGGAGTTGGAGTCAGAATTCTCCCTCCAGGCAAAAGCAGATGATAAGCTGATTGATCGGATTCGACGGGTCCGATCGACCGTGCATCAGCGAAGGATCGCGGAGGAAGGAACCGAAGACCCAGCTCTCGCGGATGCCGCTGACCGGGCCATTCTCGCCTTCCGACTTCATGGTTACACCCAGCCCTATTTAACTGAAAAACCCACTCTCGATCGTGCCGCCGAGACCGTCGAGCGGATTTCGGAAGACTATCAAAGCAAAGCGTTAGCGCCGCTCGGCCCGAGGCAGGCACACATTCATCTTCACGAGCCTATCGATGTCCGCGATTCCCTCGAGGCCGCTTCCGGAAAGCTCCGCGATGCGGTAGCACCCCTCACGCTGGCGATGGAGTCGACGGTGCAAAGTGGAGTCGACGAGATCAATTGCCATCTCGATACCCCCGGGGCGCAACTAATCGTCTAGCGGGAAGCACCATGATCGATCTGCGAAGCGACACAGTGACGCGTCCGACCCCGGCGATGCGCGATGCGATGCACGCTGCGGAGGTCGGCGACGATATTTTCGATGGTGATCCGACAGTCATCCAGCTCGAGGAAACGGTAGCCGCGCGGCTTGGCAAAGAAGCCGCCCTCTTCACTCCGAGCTCCACCCAGAGCAATCTGCTCGCCCTGCTCACTCATTGCCAGAGGGGTGACGAAATGATCGTCGGTCAGGAAGCACACACCTACCTCTACGAAGCTGGCGGTGGAGCCTGCCTCGGCGGCATCCAACCGCAGCCGATTCCACAGGAAGAAGACGGGACGCTCGATCTCGCCCGAGTCGAAGAGCTAATCAAGCCAGACGATTTCCACTTTGCAAAAACACGTCTGCTCTGCCTAGAAAACACGACCTGGGGCAAAGTGCTACCGACCAACTACAGCACCGCCGCACGACAGTTAGTCAATCGCCATGGGCTCGGGCTGCATCTCGACGGAGCGCGCCTCTTCAACGCTTCGATTGCCAGCGGTATCCCTATCGACCGACTCGCCGATTCCTATGACAGTGTCTCGATTTGCTTGTCAAAGGGACTCGGAGCTCCGGTCGGATCAGTTCTCGTCTCCAGCCAATCGTTCATTGCCGAAGCCCGCCGCTGGCGAAAAATGCTCGGAGGCGGGATGCGGCAATCGGGCATTCTCGCGGCGGCCGGACTGCACGCTCTCGAACATCATGTCGAGCGATTGCACAAAGATCACCGTCGCGCCGCTCAGCTTGGTGAAGCGCTCTCCGGCATATCTGGAATCGTGGTCGAACCCGTCCAGACCAACATGGTCTTCGTCCGATTCCAGAGTCCAGCGCAATCAGATCTCGCCGAGCGCCTGAAAGAGAAAGGGATACTGATCGGCGGCTATGTATTTGGTGCCCTCCGTTTGGTTACCCACATCGATATCGATGACAAGGGATTGGAAAAAGCGATCACCGCGTTCGGTGAGGTGCTGGGTCGATATTGAGTCCGTCGGGTTGTCTTTCCTCGCCTCTGACGTTGCTTTCGATCAAGTGAGCTGAGATTCGAAGGGTGTAAGCTAGGCAATTCAACTACACCGATTCGTTGTTGTCTGCAAAAATGAATCGATCACTCGGGCTTCATCAACCAGGCGAAAAGATCGCGCAGTTCCTGATCGCTCATCCCCGAAAGCAGACCAGGCGGCATCAACGACACCGGAGAAGCCTCCAGAGAGACCAGCTCGGTCTGATCGATAAGCCGATCTTCACCGGTCAGGTCGCGCAGCGTGACCGTTTCGGGAGTCCGCTCTCGCAGCATCCCGATCGCTTTCCTTCCGTCCTCAAACGTGGCCACGTAGTTCAGGTAGCCTTCGCGCAATTCCAGACTCGGAGCGAGGATGCTATCGAGCCAGAAGGTAATGTTCTCCCGCTCATACCCGGTCAAATCCGGACCGACCTCCCGGCCCTTCCCAAAAAGTTGGTGACACATCGCGCAGCGATTCGTGAAGTGACTAGCGCCCTCTTCCGGATTCCCTGAGCCCGCTCTCACCAGTCGACGGAGTCGCTCTGCCTCTGCCGAATGTGCGGGAGGAGTTGCCTGTGGCACCAACTCAGGCCAGTGCTGACTAGCGCGGTCTGTCAGAGCCGAGTCGCCGTGTTCGAAAATCAGACTCACTACATCGCTTGGTGTTTCTCGCGCCTTAATCACCGCGAGGTCAACCTGATCCAACATCTGCGCGGCCCATCCCGAGCGCGAAGCGAGGACTCCGAGAGCGGTTGCTCTGACTCCGTGTTCCGCGGGTAAGGTCGAGCCATACCGCTGTATGATCCCCGCAGAAACCCGCTCGTCATCAAAACGGGCCAGAGCCTGCAGAGCGACCCGCTTGAGGGCACTCTCACCATCGAGAGCCAGCAGTCGCAGTAAGGTTGGGACAGCCTCCAAGATCTCTTGATTCCCACATTCACGAGTTAATTCGATTCGCAGACCGATTGGAGTTTCTGTATCACGAATCGCCTTTAACGAATCTGCCACGGCAGCTTGATCGCCTTGTCTCAGCCGCAGCACCAGACCACTTTGCCCAAGCTTTGCCGCGTAGT
>JBCCBR010000395.1:0-3910 GCA_039033935.1 Verrucomicrobiota bacterium | reverse complement strand
GTCCAGCTGGCCGAGTCGATTGCGGCGCGAAATGCAGCCGTGAAAAAGCGAGACGACTCGCTTGTCGGAACCAATCCGGCAGCTCTGCAAATGGCACAGCTCGAGTCGGATCGGCTCTCTCGTGAAGTGCAGTTGCTGGAATTTCGGATCGAAAATCTTGTCGTGAGATCCCCAATTGATGGGGTGGTTCTGACTGGGAATCTGGAGCGCTCCGAGGGTGTTCCGGTTACGGCTGGGCAAAAGCTCTTCGAGGTCGCTCCGCTCGCTGAGATGGTCGTCGAAATCGCGATTCCTGAGACTGAGGTGCGGCACGTGACGCCCGGCATGGAAGTGAAGTTGCGTCTTGAGTCGGAAAGTGGCCGAGTCTGGGATTCGACCCTTGAGGGCCTCCACCCGATTTCAGAAGTGAAGGACGGGACCAATGTTTTCATTGGCGAAGCGACGCTGGAGAATGAAGACGGCGAACTCCGCCCCGGCATGAAGGGGAGCATCCGCGTCATCACCGAGAGAAAGCCGATCGGCTGGATCGCTTTTCACCGTGTCTGGGAATACCTCCGTCTCAAGATCTGGTAGACGGTTTGGCCTGTAAGCAATGAGTGTCGACCATCGAGTCAGTGAAATTTCGACGTCTCGTCCTCGCCTACGGCGTGATGTGAGGACTCATTACCAGGAATACCGTGGCCGGCCGAGCTACATCATCGAAGACGCATCGAAGGGCAAGTTTTTCCACGTCGGCTTTCCTGAACATCAATTCATCCAGAGTTTCGACGGGCACACCACGATCTCAGAAGCAGTCGCTCGCAATGCCGCAACGCAGGGTGAGGATGCGCTCACCGAGCAGCAGGGAGACCAGTTGATGCGATGGTTGATCGATAACGATCTGCTAGAAGATGATACCAGTGGCCAGGGCGAAAGACGGCGGGATCAATGGGTAAAAAATCGTGAGAAGCAGAAAAAGAATCCGATCCAAAAACTGATGTTTTTTCGGATCCCCCTCGGTTGTCCGAATCGATTGGTGGGTTGGCTCAATCGAGGGCTGGGCTGGATCTTCTCGCTGCACGGCGTGTTGCTCTGGCTTGCGTTGATTGTCTACACTGCGCTCCAGCTCGCCCCGCGCTGGAACGAGTTCATCGCTGCGAGCGCCTCAGTCGTAGTTCCGGAGAACTGGATCAAGGTCGTGTTAATCTACGCGGTGCTTAAGATACTCCACGAGCTCGGCCACGGAGTGGCGACTCGAAAGTATGATGGCGAAGTGCCAGAGTGGGGGATTCAGCTGCTCGTCTTCATCACTCCGATGGCCTATGTCGATGCGAGTGCGAGCTGGAAATTTCCCTCGAAATGGAAGCGCATCATCGTCTCGGCAGCGGGCATGTATGTCGAAATCGCTCTGGCGTGCCTTTGCATTATCGGCTGGCTCCGGACTGACCCTGGTGTGATGAACACGATGCTGCACAATGCGGTCATCGCCGCGACTTTTGTGACGGTCGTCTTCAATGCGAATCCTTTGATGAGATTTGATGGGTATTACATTCTCATCGATTTGATTGGCATACCTAACCTTGGCACAAAGGGCCAGCAGTTCATGAAGTGGTTCGGGAAGCGTTTCCTCCTCGGGATGAAAGATTTGGAGATGCCACCGGCCGTGCGCCAGCATCCGGTTGCGGTGCCGCTCTACGGAGTCCTTGCCGCGATTTGGAAGCTGATCATCTGGATTGGAATCATGGTCCTGCTGAGCCTTCTCTTCAAAGGAGCCGGCCTTGTCCTGGCGGTCGCTTCGATTACGCTGATGTTGGTCGGGGCGACCTACAAGTTTCTAAAATTCCTCTTTGCCGGAGCGAGTGGGCCAAAGCTGTCGCGAGCCCTCCCACGCCTCGGAATCCTCCTGGTGGCGGTCGCGCTGATACTTTTTCTCGTGAGAATCAATCCGACTGGCAAGGCTGTCGCCGTTGTCGAGAACGCAGATAGCGAGACTGTCCGCACTGCCGTGCGTGGCCTCGTCGAATCAGTCGAGGTAAGAGACGGAGATCAGGTTTCGGAGGGAGATCTCTTAATTTCGTTGAGCAATCCCGACGAAGAATCTGAATTCGCGAAACTGGAACTCGAGTTGCAAGAGGCCAGGATTCGAGCGCGTCGATTTTATGATGCTGAAAATCTACCCGCTTATCAAGCGGAGCTGGAGACTGTCGCAAGTCTGGAAAGCAAGTATGCCGAGAGTCTTGCGTACATCGAAGCGCTTGAGTTGAGGGCACCTGTCGAAGGCGAAGTCCTTGCGAGGGGGCTCCAGTCTCTGCCCGGCAGCTGGCTTGAGATCGGTAGCGAAGTTCTTAAAATCGTGAGCTCCGACCAAAAAGAGTTGTTAATTTCCTTCCGCACTGAAGACATTGATTCGCTGGGGGCTCTCAACAATGGGGCCATTGAAGTTCGCTTGCGAGGCCGTGGTCAGGATCTCAGTGGTGAAATCGAACGGATCGAGTCGCGAGCAACTCGGGCGCTTCCGCATGAAGTGATGTCATCGAGTAATGGAGGTCCGCTCGCTTTGCGTACGGCTGCTGATCCTATTGCAGAGCGCGAGCGAGAGATTGCTCAGGGAGGCGGTGACTATGACAGCGATCTCGATTACTTCTCCGGCATTAGTGATGGCGCTCCACCTCAGGAACTTGCCAAGCCCCGTTTTGTAGGGCGAGCGAAGATTACGGGTGACCCCGATTTTGAAATCTATGAAGGGGAGTGGGGCTACGTCAGGCTCGATGGTGCTGAGAAGGAGCGTCTTGGGAAGTGGCTTTACGAAGAAATCAGTGGCTACATTCGGAAGAAGATCGAACAGGCAAAAGCGGCCAGTCAGGCCTGAAGGAAGTACACTCATACGGACGAGTTGCCTTGTTCTGGGAATGTTAGGTTATTCACCGGCCATATCCATAACCTCATCAATCAGGTCGAGTAACCTCTTCTCCCGAGTTTCTCGCCGCTTCGCTGAGGCGAGTGGATGGACCAGGCCCCTGCGTCGACCGGGTGTCAGTTTCTCCCAGGCCTTGCGGAGGTTTTCGCGGCGAGTCAGTTCCGCGGCGAGCTCGGGCGGCAGGTCGACGGCATTCTGATCGGCGATCGTGAAAGCGACCGTGATTCGATTGCCGATCCCGACGTCCGCCTCCTTGAGCAGGCGTTTTGAGAGGATCAGGTAGCGGCGCCCTTTGAGTGACTGGCAGGCACCTTGAAATGGTGCTCCGCCAATGCTGCCCTCAATCCTAAGCTGGGGATAACGCTTGAACGGCAACTGATCGATCAGATCATCGGGAAAGTAGACGACTTGGTAGGCCATACGCCCCCAATCAATTGTCTCGATCGGTGCCGAGAAACGAAATTTGCGCTCGGGGTCAAAATCACCGGGTTCTCTCATTCAGGTCCTCCGTGGTCCGCTGATGCTTTCTCGAACTGAGAGCGCCAGTGAGCGAGCCGCTCGGCGATCCTCTTTTCCAGACCATGCTCGGTCGGTTCGTAATAGACCCTTCCTTCGGGAAGGTAGGCTTGAGGAATGTAGCCTTCTTCGAAATCGTGCCCGTAGAGGTAAGTCGTTTCGCCTTCGGCAAAGACCTCGCTATCGTTTCCGATACGCTTGCGGGTTCGGCTCCTGAGGTGGGGAGGCACAGCAAGGGTGCGTCCGTTCGCGACGTCTTTCAAAGCGGCCTCGATTCCCGAGTAGGCTCGGTTACTCTTTGGTGCGGTCGCGACGTAGATGGCGGCGTGGGCGAGGATGATGCGCGCCTCCGGCATGCCAACGAACTCGATTGCCTGTTGAGCGGCAACGGCAACCCGTAGAGCATTTGAGTCGGCGAGGCCCACGTCCTCGCTCGCTGCGATGACGATCCGCCTCGAGATGAAACGGATGTCCTCACCCGCATGGATCATTTTAGCG
>JBCCBR010000394.1:0-3910 GCA_039033935.1 Verrucomicrobiota bacterium | reverse complement strand
CAGATTTGCTCCCGCCAAATTTGCTGCGTATAAAACAGCACCGGCTAAGTTTGCGTTGCTTAAATCTGTGCCGCTCAAATCAGCCTGACTAAGGTTTGCGAAAAGCAAGGAACGCGGGGGACGTCTCCCCGAGCGCTCGATCCGCGCGATTTATCGCGAGATCATGTCAGCAGCGCTCGCTCTCGAAGAGAATCTCCAGATCGCCTACCTTGGGCCAGTCGGCACCTGGACTCACCAGGCAGCTGTCGAGAAATTTGGGCACAGCGTTGGCTTTCTACCGCAAAAGTCACTCGCCGAGGTTTTTAACGAAGTGACTCACGGTGCGGCAGACTATGGAGTCGTCCCGATCGAAAACTCCACTGAAGGAGCTGCCCGGGACATTTACCGTTTGTTCGCTGCTCACCCCCTTCATATTTGCGCCGAGATCAATCAGCCCGCTCATATCTCAATTCTCGGTCAGCGTGATATTAAAAATGCCGAGCGAATCTACGGCCACCCGGCCATGATCGCTGCAATCGGCGGATGGCTCACCACCCAGAAGCCTCTTGAATCGATCGAGTGTTCCAGCACCTCTGCGGCAGGAGAACATGCTCGTGACGACGCCAAAGCAGTCGCGGTCGGAAATCCTCTCATCGCAGAGCTTTACGGTCTCCAGGAACTTGCTTCCGAAATCGAAGACGAGCCGGCTACGGCACGTTTTTCAGTGGTTGGGCGAAGGAACTGCCCTCCAACGGAGGATGATCTCACGATCCTGACCATTGATGGCAAGGAAATGGGCAACAACCTGATGGAAGCGCTCGAGATTTTTCGAGACGCTGACATCGAAGTGCTCCGTATCGACGGACACGACGAGGGATCGTTTTCCGAGACAAGTGGCAGATCTGTGATCCGAGTCGAAACGCGCGGCCACGCCGAGGTCGCCCCTCTCTCCGACGCGATTGATGCCCTGCGCGTGCAGGGGAAAATCGTCACCGTTCTTGGTAGCTTCCCGCGGCTCAGCCAGCTGATTTGAGAAGTCGACCTGACCGACCTTCATGACGATGGATTTTTCCCAGATTTCGTCGATATTTTAAAGACACGGCGGTGGTATCCTCGGGACGCAAGCCCGTTAGACTGGTTCTGCAGCCCGGTTTTTCCCTTGCAACACCGGCCCTTTTGGAGACCAATTCGTTGACCGCAACTTTTCATCAAATCTATGACTTCGGCACCCACGCATTCTGAGACACCTGTTGTCGCCTATCTCGGACCAGAAGGGAGCTTTGCTCACTTCGTTGCCCGCAGTCGTTTTTCGGAAAGCGAATTGATTCCTCATGGCTCAGTCGACTTGGTCTTCGACTACCTCGCCGAGAATCCCGATTGTCTCGGCGTTGTTCCAATTGAGAACTCCTCTGGAGGCATCATCACAGCGACGGTCGATCGGATCATCGAGACGGATGCTCCGTTTCACATCCGTGAAGAGATTTCTCTGAAGGTGAAACTCGCTCTGCTTGGACGTGAAGGCGACGTCATCAGCAAGATTTACTCACATTTTGCTCCCTTCCACCACTGCGCCGAGTGGCTCAAGACCCACTACGGAGACGCCACTCAAGTTGTCACTCCGAGCACCCCCAACGCTGCGATTCAGGCCTCTCAGGAAAAAGGTGCTGCTGCGATTGGGAGCCGAGACAGCGCGGAGCGCTACGGGCTCGACATCCTCCACTACCCGATCGAGGCCCAGGTCCCGAACGTGACCGAGTTTTTTGTAATCGCAAGCCAGCCCAACGCCGCTTCGTCGAGCAACAGCCGCACCACCCTCGCGGTCGAGTTGCCCGACTCCTCGGGTAGCCTCTTTCAATTTCTCGGACCGCTCGCCAACCACGGGGTCAACCTCAAGCGGATCGAGTCGCGCCCTATCATGGGCGAGCCAAATCGTTATCGCTTCTTCATCGAAGTTGAGGGCGGCAGTGATACCGAAGGCGTCCAGCGAGCGCTGGGAGCGGCCAATGAATTTTGTCTCAGCATGAGGAATTTTGGTTCCTACCCTTCCGACATCAAGCTGGAGTCCTGATATCCCAATCTGGGGAGGTCTTCGTATGATCAAGCAGATCTGGGCAAAGATCCTCATCTGCTGCCTGCTCACCCTCGGGCTCGGAGCCGCTATCGGCTTGATCACCGCTGGCGCCATTGACGGGTGGTACAGCTCCCTTCAGAAGCCGCGAGGGACTCCACCGAATCAGGTTTTCGGTCCGGTCTGGACCGTGCTCTATCTGATGATGGGGATATCCTTCGCGCTGATCTGGCACGCCCCGAAAAGTCATCCGCGTAGCCGGGCGATTTTCTGGTTCGTGTTGCAGTTTCTTCTAAATCTATTTTGGAGTCCCACCTTTTTCAGCTTCGAGCAGATCCTGATCGCTCTCGGTCTGATTTTGTTTCTTCTAGTCGCAATTGTCTTCACGATCCGCTTTGCGTTTTCCGTGCGGCGAATGGCTGGATGGTTACTGCTGCCATACCTGCTCTGGGTCGGTTATGCGACCTATCTGAATGTTGGCTTTTTGGTGTTAAATCGTTGAGGTGGGAGCGATTCGCGCCGTGCGGAATCGTTGGGGGACTCAGTCTCTAGAGGCACTAGCGCGCTGATTCGGGGTGGGTTGCCCTCAAACTGGCCCGTGGTTCGGACACCGCGGACGACCGGGGACGGTCGTCCCTACCTTGTGCCATCCACCTAGGTTAAACGGTTGGGGACTTCGTCCTCCAAGGACCGCTGCGCTGCTTCGGAGCGGGCCTTCCTCAAGGTGACCGGTGGTTCGGACATCGCGGACGACCGGGGACGGTCGTCCCTACCTTGCGCCATCCACCTAGGTGAAAAGGTAGGGGACTTCGTCCTCCAAGGACCGCTGCGCTGCCCCGGGAACGGCCTTCCTCAAACTGACCGGCGACTCGGACATCGCGGAGGACCGAGGACGGTCGTCCCTACCTACTCAGCTAAATGGCGGCAGCTTGACTCACTTTCGCTCCATCCGAATGATCGTTTCGCCAGCGTGTTGCAGGTCGAGCCGATCGCGAGCGATTGTTTCAAGGTATTCCTTATCCGTTTTCAGCAGACGGTGCTCGGTGCGAAGGCGCTTCACCTTCACTTCCAGGGCATCTCGCTCCCCACTCAAGACCACATGTTGAGCAGCAAGCGCATCGCGCCGCTCCAACTCTGGCCCAAACAGTTTGTAGACTGAAAGGCAGAGCAGGACATAGATCACCACCTCCATCACCCGACACAGCTTCTGCCAGACATTCGAACGCCGCTTCGGATCCGCATCCGTGATCGAAAGCGGGATGTCACTGCGGTCGAAAAAGTCAGACTCTCTGGCCATGTCAAGTTGAGGTGAAGGGCGGGGCCGATGCGATTAAACACGCATTTTGCCCCCGTAGATCGCTTCGTCCCCGAGTTCTTCCTCGATACGAAGCAATTGATTGTATTTAGCGGTGCGATCGGACCGACTGAGCGAGCCGGTCTTGATCTGGCCGGCATTGGTTGCGACGGCGATGTCAGCAATGGTGCTGTCCTCAGTCTCGCCGGAGCGGTGGCTGATCACGCTGGTGTAGCGGTTTTCCTTGGCAAGCTCGATCGCATCCAGAGTCTCGGTGAGCGACCCAATCTGATTCACTTTCACCAAAATCGAATTGGCAACCCCGAGGTCGATTCCCTTCTGGAGAAACTCGGTATTCGTCACGAATAAATCGTCCCCGACCAGCTGGGTCTGAGCACCCATCTTGTCGGTGATGACCTTCCACCCGTCCCAGTCGTTTTCATCGCAACCATCTTCAATCGAGATGATTGGGTGATTCTGCTGAAGACCGAGGTAGTAATCGACCAGCTCCTCTGCACTCCGCTCTGAGCCATCAGATTTTTTGAAGACATATTTGCCCTTTTCAGAAT
>JBCCBR010000393.1:0-3916 GCA_039033935.1 Verrucomicrobiota bacterium | reverse complement strand
GATGACCGCAGGGAGCAGGATCAAGCCGACTTTAAATTGCCAGGTCGTCCCGGCAGCGAAGAGAATGATGAGACCGCCGATGACGAGTCCGCCCGGCCAGCCAGCGTGGAGAATGTTAAGCCACTTGGTTTTCTCGCGGCTGTACATCGTCGCAACGACGGGGTTGATGAAGGCTTCGACCGTGCCATTACCGAAGGCCACGATGAGAGAGCCAATGTAGAGCTGGGTCGCAGCATTCTCGCCGGGCTGCGTCGTGATCAGAATGATCGTGGAGATGATGTGACAGGCGAGGCCAAAGAACATCGCGATCTTGTAGCCGATCCGATCAATGATGAGGCTGAAGAGGACAATCGATACGGCGAAAGGCCAGAGACCAGCCCCAGCAATGCGGCCTTTGTCGGACTCGGTGAGGGCGAAGACGGTGCCCCACTCGTCGAGGACCATGCCGCGGGAAACAAAGCTGAAGGCGGTCGCAACCAGGGCGATGAAACAGCCCCAGAAGAGAATGGGGGAGGGTTTTTCGTTACTCATGTGATTTTAGTCTTTTCAAAACACCCCGACAGTAAAGTTAGTGAGAGCCGCGAGATGAGAACGCGTTTCTTAACAAACCAAGCAGGTTCCACAAGCACAAATTTCGACGAAATCACGGGGTCCAAAATCGCCGACTCTCATCGGCTCGTCGGGGTGTCTCGATGGTGGCAAGTTATTGAAAATATTAAAACTTGCGTTTTTGAGATTAAAAAACGATAATTTTAATCTTTTTTAAAATTAACCCCGTCCTGTGATGTCACTGGACTCCGAACTGCATGGAAGTGGGCCACCAAAATCCTTTCACTGACGACATCTTCATCGACCACCCCGACAATCTGCCGGGCGTGGCGCGTATTCACCATCGGAGCTTTCAGCGGATCGTTTCGTCGATCGAGAAACTGGTCGGGGGGGCGTCTCGATTGTCTCCGGCGGAGTTTGTCGGGCGCACCTTGCTGGTAACGGCTCCCCGTGCCGGCTACGGGAAATCGCATCTCTCAGCGAGACTCCGGCAGCACCTCAAATCGACCGCGGTGACACTGGACTTATCCTTTGACCGGTCGTCCCCCATTACTTGGACCACTCTGCTCCGAGCATCCCTTCGCGAGAGTTGTCACGACCCCGGCACCAGCGAAGGCGCGCGGTCTCGCTTTCAGGAAGTCGGCCGGTATTTTCTCGCAGAGATGGTCCTGGACTATCTCAGAAACCAGCCGGGTGCAGATCCATGTCCCGTCACCGAGTCTCAATTAAAATCGGAGTATGCGCTCCTTTTTTCCCCCGATTCGCCGACCGGAGCGCTGGATTGGGTCGAAAAGCAGATCCCCGATCTCTGTCACGCTGCGAACTCGACTTTTCTCCGTCGACTCGGACTGACCCGCTCTGAGCTCGAATACTGGGTTAGTGTCATGATCGACAGCCAGCGTCGCGGTGATCGGCCCCTCGAGTCCCTGCGTGGACTCCCCAATGGCGAAGCGAGAGAGCGCTTTTTGCAATGGCTTCGGCTCTGCGCCCTCTACCGTCCCGTCCTGCTCATCGCCGATGATCTCGACGGCTTTTTCAACTCTGACTCAGCCGGGATGGAAATCGCGGCCCTTCTCACCGGAATCCGCGAGGCAGTCCCCCGCTCTCTAACCCTCCTCTGCCTGAATCGTGAGGTCTGGGACGCCACTTTTGAAAATCGTCTGCCGACGGCATGGATTGATCGGCTCATGGGTGAGACGGAGAAGTTACGCGGTATCAGCCCCGAAGCTGCTGGAGACTTGGTTCGAATGCGGCTGGAGCGGATCGACGCCCCTCCCACTGTCGCTGATCGACTCGTGCAGCGGCTCTCTAACGATCACCTCTGGATCGATCCCGAGGCGAAGCTCTCGCCGCGAGCGGTGCTGCGCCAGGCCAGCGAACTCTGGTCTCGCGAAGGCGCACGATTCCTCAAGGAAGCGAAGGCATCCGAAGTGGTATCATCGTCGCCACTTGAAGAATCACCCCTCAAGGACATCACTGACAAGATCGCTTTCTTCACGGCTCTCCAAAGCGATTGCGATGGTAAGACCAGTGAGGCCGACCTTCCCGCTGCTGAATCCGCTCCTGCACCTCAGCCTGAGACAGAGCCTCCTCACTCCGCGCCGGAGCCGACGACCCCGGTGATTCCATTCCCTGAGCCGGTCGGGCAAAAAACCGATCCGGTGCCCGAAAATCCTTTTTTTGCACCCCCACCTCCGCGAGAGAAAAAAGAGACACCCTTTATCCCACTGACCGGGATCGAATCCATCATTCGGGATATCCGTGGCTCCGGAAACAAAGTCGCGAGCGAGTCCTCGTCGGTGACGCCGAGTCAGCGGCCCAAAACGAACGGCTTCGCCGAAATTGCGAACGGCGAATCGATTCAATTCGGCGATCTCTCGCTGAAATCCGGCGATGCGAAAACTTCTTCCGGAGCTAGCACGCCGCAGTCCACGACGACGAGCGCGCCCCCTGCGATCCTGAACCAAGTCGTGATCAACGAAATGATCGACAACGCGGAGAAAGAGATCCTCGCTGACCGTCCCCTGAAACTCGATCTCGCCCGCCTCGAGGCATTTTTTACCCGGATCGGTGCTGAACACGGTGGGCTCAACCAGTCGTCGACCCGCCTTCCCGGAGGCCAGACCGCATCGCTGCGGTGGAATGTCCGCGGTCAGTCCATCCTCGTCAGCTTCGAGTCGCCAAAGAATGTCTACTTCTGGAACCACCTTCTCCAGCAGTCGCTCGCCTCCGACCGAACCGAGAAGCTGGCTGCCTTTTCCCATGCTTCGGAGCCTTTCGACCCGACCCTCTTCGCCAGCTTTGGATTCAGCCCGACGGTGACGAGAGGAAGGATCGACATCATCGAGATGACGGACTCGGATCTCGCGCTGCTCTACGCGGCAGACCAAGTGCTCGCCGAAGTAGCGCAGGCTCCTGAGTCTCCCTACGCCACCCAGATCATCTCGCGGCGACTCGACCCGCTCTGGCGGCGGGTCAGCGAAAGAATTTGAGGTGGAAGTGTAAGCTTCCTCGCCATCGAGGTGTCAAACTCACGCTAGGGAATCAATGCCTTTCCATCCATGGAGTTCACCTATCAAAACCGCGTCATCCATACCTTTGCGATCACTCCACGGACTCTCGAGCTGGGCGAGTACTGGAAGCAGATCGACCAGGTAGGGCAACGGTGTGCCGACTACGGATTCACCGGGCCGCTTCTGTTCAACGGCAATGACACCTTTGTCGAGGTTTTCGTGTGCGCTCAAACGATGGTCGAAAAGTATGGCCTCGCCCCACTGATCGCGGTGAATCCCGAGTACATGCACCCTTTCACCGTCGCAAAGTTCGTCTCATCGTACGCCTACGCCTTTGATCAGAAAGTTTACCTCAACATGATCACCGGCACCGCTCTTAGTCAGGCGAAGGCGATGCACTGCGAACTCAATCACGATCAAAAATATGGTCGCCTCCGCGAATACATCGAGATCGTCCAGCTACTCACGAGGCAGACCGAGCGCACGGTGAGTTTCGAAGGAGACTACTACGGCATCAGCGATCTCAAGATCAGCACACCAATACCAGATTCGCTTCTCCCCGGCTACTTCATCGCTGGTCATTCCGATGCTGCCGCCGCAGTCCGTGATCGAACCGGTGCCATCGGGATGAAAATGCTCGATCCAGGACTCGCCGAGTCGATCAGCAGTGATCGCGGCGTTCACTTCGGAGTCGTCTGCCGAGACACGACTGAGGCCGCGTGGGAAGCCGCAAACGAGAGATTCCCAGAAGACCAACGCGGTCAGCGCCTCCTCAAGCACTCCATGAAGAACACTGAATCCGCGTGGAAAAAACGGCTCATGTTTGCTGCCGAGAGTGAAGACCTCGGCGAGAG
>JBCCBR010000392.1:0-3935 GCA_039033935.1 Verrucomicrobiota bacterium | reverse complement strand
CGGTTTGGACCTCGATCCATCTACTCCGGTGGGCGAACTCACGATCGGGCATCAGCAGCTAGTCGAAATTGCAAAGGCACTCTCGACCAACGCGCGGATTCTGATTATGGACGAGCCGACTTCGAGCTTATCCCAGCGTGAGGCGGAGCGACTCTTCGAGGTGGTGCGCGATTTGCAGGCGGCCGGGGTCGCTGTGCTCTACATTTCTCATCGCATGGCTGAGGTCGTCGCTTTGGCCGATCGAGTCGTGGTGCTCCGCGACGGAGAAAAAGCTGGCGAACTGAGCGGCGATGAGATCGATCATGATGCTCTTGTCAAATTGATGGTGGGTCGTGATCTGTCTCAGTTTTACGATCACAAACCCGAGCCACCCGGAGAAGTGATGCTGGAGCTCAGTGGCCTCGAAAACAATTGCTGGCCGGGAAAACCCATTAGCCTGCGGCTTTGCAAGGGCGAAATCGTCGGGCTGGCAGGTCTCGTCGGCTCGGGGCGAACCGAGCTGCTTGAAACGATCTTCGGAGTTCGCCGAGCAGAGGCCGGAACCCTTTTGGTAGAAGGGCAGAATCGACAACTCGGGCACCCCAGTGACGCGATCGCTGCCGGGATCGCTCTCGTTCCCGAAGATCGGAAACAGCATGGTCTCGTCACTGACATGAGCGTCGCCGAGAATGCCAGTCTCGCCTCCCTCAAGCGTGATCAGCGCTGCGGTTTGACCAACCGGAGCAAAGAGCAGGAGCTCGTTTCGACGATGGTGGATCAGCTAAAAGTCAAAGCCGCGTCGCTCGCTCAGATGGTGAGACTGCTATCGGGTGGGAATCAGCAGAAAGTGGTTCTCGCGAAATGGCTGTCGATGAATCCGAAGGTGCTGCTGCTCGATGAACCCACCCGCGGGATCGACATTGGTGCCAAGCAGGAGATTTATCAGCTGATGGAATCCCTTGCCGCCGAGGGTATCGCGATCCTGTTTGTCTCCAGCGAGATGGAGGAGATCATCGGGATGAGCGATCGGGTCCTCGTGATGCACGAGGGAGAGATAGCCGGAGAGCTGAGCCGGGATGAACTCAGTGAAGAGCGGATCGTGGCACTCGCTTCGGGACTGGGTTGAAGATCTGCTTTTCCATCCGTATGTTTCGGGAACGCAGCGGACCGATCGATCGGCGTGGACTAGCCTCGTGTAACGCCTTGAAGATCACGCTCGGCTCGCAAAAGAGGAGTATTCGGTCATGTCGCCCCCGGCGCGCCTGTTACTGATCCAGCACCTGCGAGAAATGTTCTATGGACCTGAAGCCTATACCGGAAGAATTCGTCGACTGCTTAACGATCCTGAATCAAAAGCATGTGAGGTTTATGGTCGTCGGCGGTTGGGCTCTCGGACTCCACAGTTGGCCGAGACTGACCGATAGAAATAAGCTGGCGAACGGCAGATCGCTGCCTCTGGCAAATGTCGAACTGATCAGCAACTGACATTAAATGCCGAAAACCCTCGTAGGCCTATCTGGTGGCGTAGACAGCAGCGTCGCCGCCGCCCTGCTCCTCGAGCAGGGGCACGAAGTCGTTGGCGGCTACATGAAGAACTGGACGAACGAGGAAGGCCTCCCCGGCGACTGCCCATGGGAGCAGGATATCCGAGATGCTCGCGCCGTTTCTGAGCATCTCGGGATTGAGTTTCGGATCCTGAGTCTCATGGACCAGTATCGCGACCGCGTCGTCGAATATCTCCTTGAGGGCTACCGCAGTGGACTAACCCCGAATCCAGACGTGATGTGCAACCGGGAAATGAAGTTCGGCATCTTCCGGGAGTTTGCGATCGACCAGGGATTTGACTCTGTCGCGACGGGACACTACGCACGCCGTGTCATTCGTGAAAACGGATCGGTCGACATCGGGCGAGGAGCTCCGGGAAAAGATCAAACCTATTTTCTGGCAAAGTTAGAACAAGCTCAGATCGAGTCAGCGCTCTTTCCGCTGGGTCATCTTTCCAAGCCGGAAGTCAGGGCAGAAGCAGAGCGACTGTCGCTGCCGGTCGCCCAGAAGAAAGACAGCCAGGGCATTTGTTTCATCGGCGATATCAAAATGTCCGACTTCCTCGGCCATTACATCGAAGATTCCCCTGGCCCGATCGTGACACTCGACGGCCGTGAAGTGGGGCAACACCAGGGCCTCCATCTTCATACGCTGGGTCAGCGCAAAGGGCTTGGCGTTCCCTCCAACACCTACGGGAAAGCCTATGTCGTCGTCGAAAAACGCGTGCCGGAGAATGCCCTTGTGGTGGCGTTCGATGAGCCAGGGACTCCTCGGCTTTACACGTCACGATGCCGAGTGGGCTCGATCACGAGTCTCAATCGCCCCACGGCCGATTGGTCTGACATTGCGGTGCAGCCACGCTACCGGTGCCCTTCGGTTCCGGCGAAGGTAGACTGGATCGATCCTGCAAGTGCTGAGATCACCTTCGCAGAGCCTCAGCGCGCCATCACCCCCGGTCAAATCTGCGCGTTCTACGAGGGAGACGTGCTTCTCGGTGGAGGGGTGTTTCAGAGAGCCTGGTAGCTCATGCGGCAGATTGTAGATGTGGACTTCAATGGAGTCCGAGTCAGGATGCCTCGGCAAGTCTCGATGTTTCTGCGGCTTTACCGGGGTGCGAGCCTGGAGGTCAGAACGTGTCGGAAATCAGCTGGATCGCTCTCGATCCCCCGGCGGTGAGGGTGCCGTTGCTGCCGGTTCCGGTGATGCGCCCGTTCGTGAGATAGCTGTGATCCGTTGCCGACGGCTTGATGTAGCTGACGTAGGGGGCTCGTGCGGCTCGTGCGCTGGGTCGGATTTCGAGAGGCACGCCGGTCGCGGCGAAACCGAATTCCCAGGATTGGGCAGATTTGGCGCGGTCCATATCACGACCGAGCCATGGGTAGCGCTGAAGAAAGGGGGGAATTGATGTTCTCGGCACCGTCACTCGATAGTGGACTTCCTCATGATTGATCAAAAACTCGGGAATCGAGATCATTGGATTCGCGCGATGTATCTTCAACAAGTTGGCGATGTCGATGCCATACATGTTCAGCCCATTGTAGTTGCCGTGGTGATTCGGAGAAGTGAAGTGCTGATTGTGCCAGCGAGCGAAACGATCGCTCATGAGGAAGTTGAGTTCGACATGGACGTGGGCGCGTTCCCGATTGATGCCGCGCCCGGTGTAGCCCATTTCAGCAATGATTTCTCCCGCTTTGACCCGCTTCCCGACGGTCGTCTCGGCTGCGTAGAGATGAGCATAGAGGGAGTAGAAGGGACCGTGTCCCCAGTCGTGATGAACGACCAGATAGCGCCCGTAGTTGCTCGCCGTCGAGTCAGCGTTGATGTAAACCACCGTGCCGTCGGCGATGGAGCGGATCTTGTCGAGAGGACGTCCCTGGCTGTCACGACGGAGCGGACGGATGTCGATGCCCTCGTGAAACCGGGTATACACGATCCCGATCGAAGTGCGCCTTTGATTTCGGGAAAACCCATAGGTCCCGCCTTGCCAGGGTTTCGAGAGCCGCCCCTCGAAATTGCGGTCGGTGTACATGTAAAATCGCGACTGGTCGGTCGAGAAGATCGCCTCATTCGCCGTCGGCAGGACCAGCCCAAGTGGTGCCGCCTGGCCGCGAAGAGAGAGAAGCAGCGGGGTGCAGAACAGCAGCGCTGTCGCGATCGGGAGGTAGCGATAAGTCATCGTCAGGGAAAACCCTTAACCAAACCTAAACGCTAGTCTACTGTGGATTGAACCTCTGATCGGCATCTCTCGGCTATTGCTGAGGCAGAGAAAACTGAGGGCCATTCGTCCCGATTACGTCATCAACATGCTGGAAGCGCTTGCGAAACTCCTGCAAGTTTTGCTGACTGAGGCCTTCCCACATCACCACCACTCCGTCACTGATCGGGCGGTCAATCAGAACCGCCTGAATCTG
>JBCCBR010000391.1:0-3952 GCA_039033935.1 Verrucomicrobiota bacterium | reverse complement strand
GCCGCCGGGCAGATGGAGGATCGCCGGGGTCACGGCCTGGCCTCTCAAGCCGGAGCAGGAATGAGCGGTTCGAGGCCTGCCGGCTAAAGAAGGTGCGCGAGTTTTCCGCTGCTTGAAAACTAAGATTCCGGGACGAACCTTCGTAGTGTTTTCGATGATTCGCCCCTTCTTGATGCTCGGTCTTGGTTGGTTTGGTATTTCCACAGTCCTGGCCGGACCCTGGAAAGAGATCAGCCGGACGGTGAGTGGCGTTTCCCCGGTTTTGATCGAAAAGCGAGTCTCGAACCAAAGTCGCGAGGTCGGCCTGACTCTTTGTCAGTTCAGCACATCTGATTTCACTCTCAGGGTTGTTGACCAGGGAAACTCAGATTCGGACCGCAGATTTTCCCATCTTCGTGACGCGATGGAGAAGACGGGCTGTCTCGCCGGAGTCAACGGTGGCTTTTACGGGAAGGACTATCGGCCGCTCGGGTTGGTCGTTGAAAATGGACAGGTCATATCTCCTTATCGCAACTCAAGTGGCGGTGGCGTTACTTCAGGAGTGATTTGGTCGGGGACAGGGGGGATTCACATCGTCCGTCGTGGCGACTTTCGATCTGGCCCCGGAGTGATCCAAGCCATCCAGACGGGTCCCATGTTAGTCTGGCAAGGGGCGATCGTGAACGGCCTTTCGAGCGACAACCCTCGCCCGCGCAGCTTCTTTTTGACGGACTGGAAAAGGAATTGGATGCTGGGGACAAGCACCTCGGCGACCTTGGCAGAGCTCGCCGAGATTCTTTATTCGCGCGAAGCAATCACCGAATTTGCGACAATGCGAGCGATCAATCTCGACGGAGGGCGTAGCACCGGTTTCTACCTTCGCAAAGAAGGCGGCCAAGCGCTCTACAAACCGGAGATATCCCGAGTCAGGAACTTCATCGGTATTCTACCGAAATAGGTCTCTGCCACGGGCTAGTCTCTGACCTGCGAAAACATCCACGGGTAGACCTCTTCGTCGTGAGCCAGTTTCCAGTGGATTTGGTTGTGAGTAAAATCAGGGAAGCCCTCAAAATGGGCGATTTTTCCGGCAGCCTGAAATGCTTCGGCAACGGATCGTGCTCCCTCAAGATTCCGTTCACCCGAAAACCAGAACCAGACTGCTGCCTCGACTGTTTCGACCCATTCTGCTTTGGCGTCTCCGTCGGCAAACATCGCTGCGGCGTAGGATTTCGGTCTAGATTCGAGCAAACTACCAATCCCGCGCGCTCCCATCGAATAGCCTGAGAGGTAAATGCGATTTCGATCGACAGGCAGCGAAGCAGTCAGGTGATCGATCAGTTTCTCGAGTTTTTGGGTGTGGGAACCCCAATAGGTATCGGGCGGGCAGAGCGGCGCGATGATGAGGCAGGGATGCTCATCGTAGTTCTCGGGGAGGGCGAGTTTTTGCGCCATGATCTCGACTTTTCCGGTTTCGACATCGACCGCTCGCCCCCCGGCACCATGAAGGTGAATCCAGAGGGGAAAGGGCTGGTTACTCTCCCGTTTCAAAGCACTACTGGCGAAGGACTGAAAGACGAGGCCATGTTCTTCGATCGGGATCTTTACCCATTCGGCTTCAAGCCGAGAACTCCATGGCTCACTATCGAGTCCATCGACGCGTGCCGCATCGGCGAGCGTGGCTCGAATGAACTCTTGATCAGCATCGGATAGTTTATCCAGGGTCAGGGTAAATCGCTGACCGTTGCTGAGACGCAGCGTGACATTTTGCTCAGTCGCTTCGACCATGCTGGCTTCCAAGGTGCGGCCATCAGCTGAGGTCCATGTCCGGGTCTCTTCAGCAAGGAGATTGGTGAGTCCACAGGTAAGAAATAACAATGCGAAAAGCCTTCTCATGCTGGGCAGCGTGAACGAATTTGTCGCCTGGAAGCAAGTACGCAAAACACCCTTCGTGTTCGGTCACGAAGGGTGTTGTCATTTGAGAAATGTGAATTGCTTAGAAATTCTCTGCGGCGATTTCGGTCCCGCGGACTCTCGAGCCAAGAATCCATTCATCCACCGGAGTCGGGTTTGGGGCTTCGTGGTAGTACGAAATCGTGTTGGTGAAGAGATAGAATTTTCCGTCTTCTTCTTTTTCAACTGTGGTCACCTGGAATTCGTCCCAGGTACGAACTTCGGTGCGAACCTTGCCAGAGAAGAAAGAGTGCTCAATCCGCTGATCGCTGCGAACCGCTGCGTTTACGACGAGGCGCTCCCAGTCACCGACTTCGTATTCCGACTTTTTGAGGACGCCCTCTGCGATCCCTGCCAGTTTTTTGTCTCCGATGTCGGCTGGCAGCTCAGCGAGACCTGCGACCTCAGCGCGCTTTTCTTCCCATTGCTGATGCGCTGCCGTGATACGGTCGTTCATCGGGGCAAACACCGGGTCGAGACCGAGTGCTTCTTCGAAACTCATCGCTGTACCAAGATTCGCGGTGGTCTGGCCGTAAAGGTCGAGGCTGCGCTGAGCGACGTCTCCGGAAAATGCGTAGGCGTCTTCCTTTGGGTCGAGACCGGCGCGGTGCTCAGCTTCATTGACCCCATGACCAAGATGGCTGGCGATAACGCTAACGGCCGTTTTAATCTCCGAATCAAGGCCGGCAGCGGCCTTCGTATCGAGCCATTCTTTCCAGTAGCGATCCTTTCCGGTGACGGCGAACACGACATCCATGACTGGCTTGTCTTTGGCAAGATTTTCACGAATGACACCGACCTGGCTGATAAAGGTAGCCATGGCCTCGGGCTGGAGTGTTTTCCCTTCGAAGAAACCGCGACTGTCTGGCATATCAAACCGACCGTCCTTTGAGTAGTCCTCCCGCACCCGATCGAGAAAGGAGAGCATCTCCGCTTCGGTCATGTCGGTCTGGGGTTTTCTCTGATCAATCGCGCTGGAGAATGCGGCAACGCGGGTGGCGACATCGACGTAGTCGGGGTGCTGAGTGGTTGCGATTCGTGCAAAGCGCTCTTTGAATCTGGTAAAGTCACTCTCGATTCGCACGATTGGGGCACCTTCTTCCACATCTGTGAGAGCCGCTTCGAGCTGCTCGAGTTGGGTTCGCAGGGGATAGAGATTCGGGTGCGGCTTTGGCGCGTTGGGATCTGCTGCGGCAGGGGCCTGAGGGCTCGGAGCGTTCGCGGTGCTGGCTGGAGCAGGCTCTGGTGATACTGTGACAGTTGGTTCGACCGGTGCGGTGGGGGTCTCGGCAGACATATCCGAGCCGCCTCCCGAAGCGATGCTGATCGCTTGGGTAGCTGAGGCTATGCGACCGATGACGTAGTCATACTCGGTCGCGTTCTCCGAGCTTTTCTGGATCCGCAGGAGTCGACCGGAAACTTTTTCGAGTTCCCCGAGGAGTTTCTGTGCTCGCGCTACATCGCCGGGCTGCATTTTTTCAATCCAGTAATCGACCGAATCGACCGCCATATTGACCGAGGCGATTTTTGAGTCTTTAAACGTCATCGTCTCGGCGGATAGAGGGTGTTGGATCAGGCAGAGCGCGATTCCGATGACTCCGGTTTTGAGGAACTGAATGAGATTTGATTTCTTCATGGTGCATTTGTTTTTGAGATAGGTGCGAGAGCCGCTTTCCGGGCTTCCGCTATCCCTGTCTGCACCGGCGCGAAGAGATTCTTTCACGAAGGCTCAAAAAAATTTCTTCTTCTCCCGCCTGAGGTCAATTCGCCCTCTCGCGATGAGCACACTTGATGCTCGGTTACTGGCCTCGCTGTCGGGCAAGCTCGCTCAAAAATGCGACGCCTTCTTCGCTGCTGACCCAGCGGTCAGCTGCCTCGCCGGGGCCGACTTCGTCGAAGCGGATGCCGGGGCGTTGACTCCGATTTGCGGGGTTTGGAGTCACCCCAGCGGGACGGAAGTCGAGCGCTTTCAGCTCGGCGGGGCGTGCTTGATAGGCAGTCAGCCACTGAAATAGCTCGGGCG
>JBCCBR010000390.1:0-3952 GCA_039033935.1 Verrucomicrobiota bacterium | reverse complement strand
GTCATCGGCACGGGTGGCAATGTGATCTTGGACGGAAGCTACGGCGGTGCGGTCGTCGAGTCCCTCACCTGGGAACAGGCCCTCGAGCTCGAAGAATTTGATGATCCCCGCGCCGAGTGAAGAGCAGGTGTAGAGGATCGCAAACTGTAGCGATCGTTTGATCTCTTCTTTCCACTTGCACCGCGACCATCGTCGTCTTTCATCTCGCCCATGAATGAGTCGATAAAGATAGCGGTATTGGCAGGCGATGGAATTGGGCCCGAGGTAATGGTCGAGTCCATCAAAGTGCTCGAAGAAGTCGCGAGCCAGAAAAGCTTTTCGATCGACGCGACCAACTCGCTTGTCGGTGGTGCCGCGATTGATGCGACCGGCTCGCCTCTGCCGTCAGAAACAGTGACCGCGTGCGAGGAGGCCGATGCGATTCTGTTCGGTTCCGTTGGCGGTCCGAAATGGGAGTCTTTGCCACCCGATCAGCAACCGGAGCGCGGCGCGCTGCTCCCGCTGCGAAAGCACTTCGGACTGTTCGCAAATCTTCGCCCCGCAGTCTGCTTCCCGGCCTTGACTCATGCTTCTCCCGTGAAAGAAGATCGTATTGCGGGTGGCTTTGATGTTCTCTGCGTTCGCGAGTTGACCGGAGGCATTTATTTCGGGCAACCCAAAGGGATTGAAGAACGCGAAGGTGAAAAAGTTGCCATCGACACGATGGTCTATCGGCAGAGTGAGATCGAGCGAATCGCTCGCGTGGCCTTCAGTGCGGCCGAGAAACGAGGAGGAAGGCTCACCTCGATCGACAAGGCAAATGTGCTTCAAAATGGTTTACTCTGGCGAGAGACAGTTGAGGCGGTCGCTCAGGATCACTCGGGTGTGAAGCTCGATCATCTTTACGTCGACAATGCAGCGATGCAGCTCATCGCTCGTCCTCGAGATTTTGATGTCGTGCTGGCTCCAAATTTATTCGGCGACATCCTTTCCGACGAGATGGCGATGATCGCGGGCTCGCTGGGTATGCTTTCGAGCGCGAGCTTGGGAGAAAGCAAAGGAGATGGACTTTATTTCGGGCTCTACGAGCCGAGTGGCGGTTCAGCCCCCGACATCGCGGGGCAGGGAATCGCGAATCCAATCGCACAAATACTTTCGGCCGCGATGATGCTTCGTTTCTCGTTTGGGATGAGCGCAGCAGCCGATGCGATTGATGCAGCTGTTAAAACAGTGATCGATCAAGGTTTCCGAACGGGGGACATCTCCACCGGTAGCGAGGGCCAGAAGAAGGTCGGCACGGTTGAGATGGGAGATGCGATCCTCGCAGCCCTTCGCGCGTGACCACCAGCGATGTTGCCCATTCTGGAGAACGGCGGCAGCTAAACGTTCCCGAAAAAGCGAGGAATCAATTGGCGACCGGCATCCGAGCCGAGTTCGCAAATGATTCGCGGACGTGGGTCTCCTCGAGACGGATAGTTTCAGAGAGAGAGAGTCCCTCGATCTGAGGCAGTGCTTTCGCGCTGCCTTGTTTCGCGAGAGCGATCCGGTCTGCCAAATCTCGCGCTGGTATCGAGTCGAAGGTCTCCCAATAAGGCTGGGTCAAGACAGGGACTTTGAGCGGATCCCTCGTAATCATTTCAAGGTTGAACCAGACCTGAGGATTCGCCTCCTGGCAGATTTTCATGAGTTTGACCAGATCGAGCCTCCCCGTCCCGAGCGGGACTTCGCTCAACAGGAAGCCCTCTTCAAACTCTGCCAAAGCCATGTCTTTGGTGTGCGTCGAAACGATAAACGGAGCCAGCTTTTCCGCTTGTGAAACGGGATCTTCGAGGAGGGCGAGATTATTTCCGAAATCAAACGTGATCCCTACATACTCGCTGTCGAGATGTCGCAGCAAAGCGAGGTGCTCGTCGGCACGCCAGTCCTTGTGATTTTCGACGCCGAGCCGCATCTGACAACGAGCGAGGACTGGCTCAGCTCGCTCAAGAGCTTTGTAGGAATTCTCAACAAACTGATCCCACTCCGCGCGAGTTTCGAAACTCTCATAGCGACGCCCGCCGAGGCAGACTGCTCTCACCACGCTTGCGCCAGCCTCTTTGGCAGCCAGTAGATCGCTCTCAAATCGCTCGAGGTCGCCTGCTTTCCACGGCAGTCGAATCTGGCCTTCGAGTTCAATACCGAGCGCTTCTCGCCGACTTCTAACTTTCCCGGCGAAGTCTGTCGTCCACTTGTTTACGCCGATCTGGAGACAACCAGCGCCCAGATTGGCACAATGATCGAGCACGTCGAGGGCGTCTTGCCATTCCGGGACTTGGGTCGCTGGCTCCTTACGATTTCTCCATCGATGACCATAGGATGCCATTGTTATCCCGAGGCGGGGTGACATCGGCTCGGGATTCGCCCCCGCGAAACGGGCGGAACCGGCGATCGCTCCTGTTAGCGCAAGAGAGGCTTGAAGAAATTGCTTTCGGGTCATTCAGAAAAATCGGCACTATTCCACTGGGCTACAGAATCACTCTTCGTTCTGCGTCAACGAACCAATAGATTCATAAGGCGCGAGCTCGGCCTCAGTCCACGGAATCGTGCGGCCTTGCGCCTCAATTCGGAGTCTGCCTACCCGAGATGTCGAAATCGGGTCGGCAGTATTCCCCCATTCACGCCGGATGTAAGTCAACACCGCAGCGGTGTCCTTATTGTCAAGCGTTGCCAGCGGTGGCATCATTGGCTGAACTTCTGGCGAAGCGTAGCGCCTGCCAGAAACAGTTATCGGGCCGTTCAACCCGTGAAAAAGAACGCGGGCCAACCGCTCATCACTACCAAGAACCCAGTCAGAGCCCGCCAATGGCGGGGCGACGAGCTTCATACCAAGTCCGTCGTTTCCATGGCAAGCAACACACGTGGCCAAGTAGACTTGTCGACCGCGGGAAAACTGAACTCGCTCTCGTGGCTTCAGAGGCCGAAGCTCACTTGCTGAAGGCTTTGCGAGACTGATTTCGTGCCCCGGCCACGTGAACCACTCAGCCAATTCCGGAATGCTTGTTAAGAGCGAAGGTTCTTTCCTGAGAGAGAGCCGCTCTTTTGACTTAGTAACACCCATCTCGATACCGGTGACCAGCGATCGAAAAACCTCGGACTCAGCAGCGATATCCTCCAGATAGCTCAAGAGGATCTCTATCTGATCAGCTGAATCAGAAGATGCCGCCTGGGCGAGCGCCTCGGCAAAAATAGCAAATCCGGGGCGATCGCGCGATCCAAGATAAACAAGGAACTTCGCTTCCTCTCCACCAAGGCTACTGATCGCAGCATCACGCATTAAAGGGTCGGCGAAGCGGCTGGTCATTACCTTCTCGATAATCGTGAATCGCTGAGATTTCTCATTTGAAAGATCCCCGCTCGTAAGCAGGATCTGGAGAGCCACTTGATTTGGTAAAGACTTCAAGCCGCAAAGCCGTTCAAGCTCGCTCGCAAGCCCCTCTTGAGGAAGACCAAGAGATCCAATCACTCGAATTGACGCGGCGGCCACCTCTGGGTGGGGGTCAGTAAGCGCGAAGAGAAGTTTCTCCGGCTGATCGAAGCGGAGCCCCTCAAGCGTCCATAGGGCGTGGAGCCGAGCGAGATGACTCTCATGCCGCCTTGCCATTTTAATCAGGCCCGGGATAGCTTCTCGTCGATTTCCCTCAACCAAATGCATTTGAGCCTGGTCACGCCACCAGCCACTGGGGTTGGCCAAAAAAGCAATCAACTCCTGAGACGTGGCCGATGAAAAAGTCGGGGCTGATCCTCTTTCGAATCGCTCTGGAACAATCCGCCAGATTCGGCCTTTGTGAATCGGCAGCACCATCTCACGAGCGATGCTGATCTCCCTCAAATAAGGAGACATATGCGGGCTATCCTGAACCACCCCCCGATACATATCAGCGATGTAAATCGCACCATCTGGGCCCAGCGTAAGCCAGCAGGGTCGGAACCGCTC
>JBCCBR010000389.1:0-3954 GCA_039033935.1 Verrucomicrobiota bacterium | reverse complement strand
CGCGCTCACTACCACGACTGCATTCGCCGGATTGATCAGATCGTCGGCGAAACGGTGGCCAAACTCGAGGAGGACGGGCTGCTCGAAGACACCTTCATTTTCTACTTTGGCGATCACGGTGGGGTGATGCCACGAGGGAAAGGCTACATCTACGAGTCGGGGCTGAATGTGCCTCTGGTGATTCGGGTCCCTGAGAATTGGAAACACCTCGTCAATCTCGATCGTGGGGCGACGCAAAATGGGTTCGTCAGCTTCGTCGACTTTCCGCCGACCGTTCTGGCCTTGGCGGGACTCGAGGTGCCTGAAGCGATGGATGGCAAACCCTTCCTCGGGAAAAGCGTGGATGCCGCCGAAGTCGCAACGCGAGATCGTGCCTTCGGCCACGCCGATCGTTTCGATGAGAAGTATGACCTCGTCCGCACCCTTCGGATCGGAGACTGGAAATACATGCGCTCTTACCAACCCCATTATCCCGACGGGCTGCAGAACAATTACCGCTACTTCATGCTCGCTTACCGGGAGTGGCGCTCTCTTTATCGCGAGGGGAAACTTGGATCGAATCAACGACTCTTCTTCGAGCCAAAACCAGCTGAGCAACTGTTTCATATCCCGAGTGATCGGCACGAGGTCAACAATCGTGCTGACGAACCCGATCAGGCTGAGCGCCTTGCCGAAATGCGCGCCGCGCTGACCACCCATCTCAAATCGATCAACGATCTCGGCTTCATCCCGGAAGACACCCTTCATGACGAGGCGATGGAGAATCCGGTCGCCTATGGCGAGGCTAACAGCGCACGGATTGCCGCGGCGATCGACACCGCAGACCTGATGCTACTGCCCTTTGGCGAAGCCGCCGAGCCGCTTCGGGAAGCGATCGCGTCCGAGGATCCCCTCATCCGCCAGTGGGCGGCTACAGTTGCGGCTGCGTTTGGAGAAGAGGCCACCGACCTCGCAGCCGACGTCCGCCCCTTGCTCAAAGACGAGGACCCGATCGTCCGATTGCGTGCCGTCGAATTTCTCGGCCAGACCGGAGCAGTCGATCCTCGTGCTCCGATTGCAGCAATCGTCAACGGCACCGAACACCCGGTGACGCAGATGATCGCGCTGAACACGGCAGCGTGGTTTCACGCGCACCCCGAGCTGGCTTTTCCTTTTGATCCGGCGAGTTTCACGGCGGTGGATGAGAGCTCGGAGCCGTATCGTCGGATTCAGTATTTCGCCGATGACTGGATTAAAAAGCGCCCGAAGAAAAAGAAGAAGTGAGGGAGCCGAAAGGTAGCGCCACCGAAAACAAGGCTGGATAGTTGACTCGTGAATATCCCGCTCAGATACTCGGGCTTTACCTCGAAAGAATAACGATATGAATTGGAAACAGCTTGTGGTGTTAATAGCCTCGGTCGGATTGCTTTCCTCCTGCTCGGCAGTCTTGAATCAAACTGTTAGGGGCCTTCCAGCAACGCCTGAATACTCGCGTCCGATGCACACCTACACCGTGTCAGAAGCCGCAGCTCTGCTACGTCCTCATTTTCGGAAAGTGACGGTAACGGCGAACGAGATCATTCTCTCAAGCGGGACGGTAAGGTCGGGCGGGCAAGTCAGAGAAACGGCTACAACTTTGGGCCATAATGGGCGAAATCTAAATGGTTCGGTAGGGGCGCTGAGCACATCAACTACCTACTCCACGAGACGGCTTTAAAGCGCTTTCTGCCCTGTTCAGGCGGGGCCAGTTCCAAAATCTCCAAGTCACAGTTTTTGACAAATTCCGCTACCAAAGTTGAGATAGCGGATAGCTGCCAAATCCTCAGCGCGATCATCGCGGAACACCCGCCTCGAGTCTTGCGTCGGAATTTTTGGCAAATTCCGCTACAGGACGGGGCTGAAGAGTCTCGCGATTCTCACGAGCACCCGAAACCAGAGTGGTCGAGAGCTGTAGTCTCGACCGTCGACCTCGAAGCTCCGCTCGAAATCACGCGTCAGCATCAAGTCGACGGTCTCGGCAAAGCTTTCGCTGAGCACCACCGCTGAAACTTCGAAGTTCAGGCGCATCGATCGATTATCGAGATTGGCGGTGCCGACGGCACTGAAGATATCGTCAACCAGGACAACTTTCTGGTGATGAAAGCCAGGGGCATAGCGATAGATCCGCACCCCGGCCGCCTCCATCTCGGCGAGGAAGGCAAAAGTCGCAAGCCAGGGGATCCATTTGTCGGGCTTATCGGGTATGAGGATGCGAACATCGACCCCGCGAAGCGCCGCCATCTGCAAGGCCGACCGGACTGACTCATCGGTCACGAAATAGGGTGTCGCGATCCAGAGCCGTCGATGAGCCTGCGTGATGGCATTCAGGAAAAAGACAGTGCCACCCTCGACTATTTCGACGGGTCCGGTCGGCAGCGTCAAAACCTTGGCGTCGTAGCCTCCGCAAGCGGTGTCACTTGCCGGATGAACCGTTTCCCAGTTCAGCTCGGGAATGGTGCGGGTGGCCCAGTAGTAATCGCTCAGGAATACCATCTGGAGACTGAGCACCGATGGTCCTGACAGACGCACATGGGTGTCACGCCAGCTTTCAAAGCGATCCGTTTTCCCGAGGTATTCATCCCCCACATTATGCCCCCCGACGAAGCCGACTCGCCCATCGACCACCACGATTTTGCGGTGGTTTCGGAAATTGATCTGGAAACGATTACTCGGCCCCTGAGTCGAGTGAAAGTCATGCACCTCGACTCCGGCGGCTTCGAGAGATCGCAGGTAGTCTTTCGAGAGTCTGTGGCTGCCGATCTCGTCGTAGATGAAGTAGACCCTGACGCCGGCCCTGGCGCGCTCCTCCGCGATTTCGCGTAGCTCGTTGCCAAGACCGTCGTCTTTGACAATGAAAAATTGAATCAGGACGTAATCGGTAGCTTCGCGAATCGCCTCGAATATTTCACGAAACGTTTGCTCCCCATCGATCAGGAGGCAGGCCTCATTCCCCTGGGTGTAGCGCCGCTCCGAGAGCCGCTCGAGCACCCCGCCGTAGTGCTTTTCTTCTTCGGTCAAGGTGGCAAAATGAGGCGCCAGGGTTTCGCTCAAATTAGTGAAGACCCGCTCGTTGCTGGCGCGTGCTGCGCGGAGCTGCTCCATGTAGCCGCGAAACTGCTGACGACCCAGTATCCAGTAGAGAGGCACGGCGAAAAGCGGCAAAGCGACCACCGCCATGGACCAGCCCCAGGCTCCAGCTGCGGAGCGGGCTTTCATCACGATGTTGATGATCGTGAGGATCGCGAGCACCTCCAGCCCGAGGACGATGAGTGTCCCAATCGCGAACTTTTCTGAAAGCTGCTCAAACATTGCCGCCCGCAAAGTGGGCAATCTTCTCCAGCAGCTTGTCGAAAGGAAAAATCGGTTTTTCCTGCAAGGCATCGCAGCCAGCTGCCTCGATTTTTTCGTGATGCTGCGCCATGGTGTGGGCGGTCAGGGCAATCACCGGGATGCTCTGAGTCTGAGATTGCGACTTCAGTCGACGAGTCGCCTCCAGCCCCGCGTTGGGATCGGGCGGAGAGTCAGGCGTGGGAGGCAGCTCGAGATCCATCAAGATAACCTCAGGGTGTTGGCTTTCAGCGAGTTCCACCGCTGTCTGCCCATCGGTCGCCACCTCAATTTCGTGCCCGTGGTGCTTCAGCAAACGTGTCAACAGGCTGATGTTGTCCAGGTCGTCTTCGACTAAAAGTATCCGTGCCATGTCGCATTGGACGGTTCCGTGCGTCCCTCGATGCAGATCCTAGGCGCGAGCACAAAAAGGAAAAACTCATTTTTTTGCAAAAAACATCGAACGAATTCCAGACCATGGAGTCTTAGATGATACAACGCTTGCGAGTTTTGAAGCAATTCGAGCAAACAAGTTGTTGTCAGTCACATAACAAGCGGTTCCAGCAGGGCGTACCTTTTCGGTGCGCCCTGCCTTGTTATATGGGTCTT
>JBCCBR010000388.1:0-3957 GCA_039033935.1 Verrucomicrobiota bacterium | reverse complement strand
TGGATCGTGAAGTAGTCGACACCCTGTTCGGCCTGCTCGATAAGAGTGTCGCGAAAAGCTTCCCAGCAGAGGTCCTCGACCTTGCCGTTTACTTTCTCCAGAGCTTGATAAATAGGCACTGTCCCGATCGGGACCGGTGAGTTGCGGATGATCCACTCGCGGGTCGCGTGGATATTCTTGCCGGTTGAGAGATCCATCACCGTATCGCCGCCCCAGAGCGTCGACCAGCGCATCTTCTCGACCTCTTCATCGATCGTTGAGGCGACTGCCGAGTTGCCAATGTTGGCGTTGATCTTCACCAGAAAGTTCCGCCCGATGATCATCGGCTCGGACTCGGGGTGATTGACATTTACCGGGATGATGGCCCGCCCCCGAGCAACTTCGTCTCGGACGAATTCGGGCGTGATGTATTCAGGGATCGAAGCACCGAAGGAATTTCCCTCGTGCTGGAAATGCATCAGATTGCGAGGGCCGTCAGCATCTTTGGCAGCGCGGAACGCGACCTCACGACCCAAATTTTCCCGGATCGCAATGTACTCCATCTCCGGGGTGATGATGCCCTCTCTCGCGTAATGCATCTGGGTGACCGGAGCTCCGGTCGAAGCACGGAGCGGCTGCCGCCGCAGTCCGGGATATTCCTTGAGCCGGTTGACGCGATTCTTTTTCTCATTGAAGCGTCTCGCGTGCTCTTTTGAGAGGTAACCATTGTCCTCTGGCTTGATCTCGCGACCTTGGTATTCTTCAACATCTCCGCGGGCCAGAATCCAGTCCCGGCGCAGGGGTGGGAGGCCCTCTTCGACACTCCCAAGGTAATCAGGATCGCCCCACGGGCCGCTCGTGTCGTAGACTCGGATCGGCTCGTTTTCTTCGATCCGACCGCTCGGATGCTCGGTCGTGGCAAGCTCGATCTCACGCATCGGAACGCGCACGCCCGGCTGTTCGCCCATCACATAAATTCGGCGACTGTTAGGAAAAATGTCCGAAGCAGTTTCGGCTTCGGCAGGGGCTGAAGTTTCGTTGGGTGTGATCATGAGGCTGTAGCGTAAGGGGGTAGCAAAAATCAGTCCGAGTGCGTTTCCATCGTCAAAGGATACGATCCTGAGAAAACGAAAAAGCCGCGTGGATCAATCAATCCGATCGCGGCTTTAACATTAACAGAATCAATCATCAAAAACTCCCTTCGGCAGCATCAACTGCATCAGGTTCGAAGGGTCTTGCGCCTATCGCAATCTCAGTGCCGGCAGGCACACCCCTGTTTCGAACAGAAGTTGGGGCATAGGCGAGAGTGAGTCAAGTTGAACCGCAAGTTCCTGGTCTTCTAGAGTCGTTCCTCAGCGAAATCCAGAAAATGCCCCCAGTCCTCGGCGGTGATGTCGTGGCCGCCGCTGCGGAGGTGGTAGCCCGCTTTTTCGGTGTGAATCACACCGCCCGAGGCCGGCCATTCTGCATCAGCCGGAATCGCTTCGTGGCCGAGTAGTCGATACACCGGCGATCCCTCGCGCAGGGACAGAAACTCGCCCTTGGGATCGGCCCACTTATCCTCCTGCGCGCTTGCGACATAGACGAGCCGGGGCGCGATCAGGGCAATGAGCTGGTGCTGATCCACCGGCAGGGCGTCTTCGTTGTCATTGTAGAGCCGATGGTTTCGACAAAACCAGTGGGGAAAGGAGGTGTTGATCCGCTTCACGGTCTCGCCAAATCGGCGCCTTGAAAGGGCCGCCCCACCACAGCCGGAGTTGTTCGAAATCACCATCGCGAAACGGGGATCCGTCGCGCCCGCCCAGAGCGCGGTTTTTCCGAGTCGGGAATGACCGAGCACGGCGACCCGCTCCGAATCGATATCCTCGTCCTGCTCGAGGTAATCCATCACCCGACTCAGCCCCCAAGCCCAGGCAGCGATCGATGAGAAATTGTCGTCCCGCTGCTGAAGCTCGGGAAAGAACGCGTGGATCCCATTGGCAAACCCGTCGTCCGTGTCCGGATCGATATCTCCGTAGTAGAGAGTCGCCACCGCAAAGCCCCGCTCGACGATCATCTCCACCGGCCAGCGCGAGTCTGCGATGGCTCGCGAAGCCTCAGTTGCGCGATGATCGACAACCCCATCCCCAGGGCGCATCCAGTTTTGGTTTAGAGTGATGTCAGGATCATCTGCGATGGTGTGATTTCCCCGGAAGTTCAATCCAAGAAAGACAGGGCTGGGAGCCTCACTCGCTGGCGGCAGGTAGATCAGAAGATCTGCCGACGGGCCCGATTTGTCGCCGGTGAGATACAGTTTTATCTGCTTGCGACGGGCTGCGCCAGAGAGGGCATTGTCACTATCCTCATACAGTTCCGAAGCCACCTTCGCAGGAGGAGGAGGGGGCTGCACCCCATAAACGTGATTTTGGAATAGATTTTGTATTTCTGCCCTGCGATCCTGCCGCCAGCTGTCGGCATCGACCTCCCTGCCTCCCTCATCAAGCAGCGGATCTGGCAGGCTAAAATCAGGCACGTTAGCTTCGTTGTAGTTGAATCCGCTTGGCGGCGCAAAAAGATCGCTCATCGGGATAAATAAGAGAAGAGTGGCGAGGCCGAAGGCTTTCCACCTCGGGGTCAGTGTCCGGAATCTGTCCATCGGTCGGAGATTGTCCACGATTCGTGCTCCCGCAGTCAAGCGCGGCCGCTACGATTCCAGCGAGCTTGTAGCAATGGCACAATCCGCTTCTTCCGTGCCGTTTTTTCAACCGAAACACAGCTTTCCCGCTTCCGTTCAGGCAGGTCAGGCAAAGGACAGAAGAGGGTTGAGTCGAAGACCTAACCCTGTACGATCAGCAGCCGAGCCTCAGGGCAGCACTTACCAGACAAGAGGCAGAAAGTCGCAACAGAAAGGATCAATGAAAGGTGCCATACCCATCACTCTCGGACTAATCCAAATCCGTCCTGCCGAGGCCAGAGAATGCAGGCATGGACTCAGCCGGTAGGGTGGCGAGCGTTGAAGAAATAGCAAATCTGTAGCACCTCGACATGAGACACTTTGCGCTCCGGTATTCTATCTGGAGCAGTTTGAAGGCATCCAGAGCTTCCCGAAACGTGTTGCGCGAGAAAGTAATATCGGGCACGGTATTACTATGAAACTCACTTCCAAAGGACAGGTCACCGTCCCTCAGCACATTCGTCGTTTCCTTGGAATCTCAGTTCATTCAGAGGTCGATTTTGAGATTCGGGAAGATCAGGTGATTCTTGTGAAAACGAGTCAGCGATCTGGAGATAGTAGCCGTTTCAGCCGCCTCCGAGGAAGCCTGAAAGATGCGGAGTCAACCGACCAGATACTGAAAACTACTCGTGGCGAAGACTGGGGATGAGTGTGCTGGTTGATACGAACGTCATCTTCGACCTGCTGAAGTCTGATCCGATATGGGGCGACTGGTCTGAGGGTAAGCTCAGAGAATTGGAGTCCGAGATTCTGATTATCAATCCTGTAATTTTTGCAGAGATCTGTTTCGGATATCAGTCGTTTCGCGATGCTGACCACATCGTCAGACTCCTTGGATTTCAGTATCAGGAGATCCCGAGAGAGGGGCTATATCGAGCATCTCAGGCGTTTCGCTCATACCGGAAGAACGATGGAGGCAGAGATTCCATTCTCCCGGATTTTTTCATTGGAGGGCATGCTGACTCGAGCGACCACGAAATTCTTACCCGAGATACGAAACGGTATCGTAGCTACTTTCCCGGGGTTAGTCTGATCTCGCCGTAGCTGCGAGGAACTGGTTTCCCTTTTGCGGATTTACGCTCAGTCAGGTCGTGATTTCGTCAGCGGAGAGCGAGACTGCCTCACTTGCCTCTAAAGAGGAATGTAATCCCAGGTTCGCGGACTTCAGATCAAAACTGGTCCTCCACCGGCACGATTGACTCCACATGCAATCGCACTGCCTCGCGGATCTCAGCCAGGACCGGTTCGGTGACTGGTCCGATCGG
>JBCCBR010000387.1:0-3976 GCA_039033935.1 Verrucomicrobiota bacterium | reverse complement strand
CGATCGGCCGACAACAACTGATCCGGTAGTTGCCCATGGGCTAGATTTTCCAGAGAGACTGAAATCGGTCCCGGAATCGACAGTTGGCCTTCGAGCAGGCGTAAATCGGATAGATCCAGCGATGTCTCAAACGAAGTGTCAGGAAATCGAAACGGCGCTGTGGTCGTGTCGAAATCCAGCAACGCAAAGTCGAGTCTCCCGATCTGCAGCTTCTTGATGAGAATGTCAGAGCCGATTCGACTGGCAGGTTTGCTTTCTAGATTCTTCGGACTTGTCGAAGGATCCGGGTCTGCCTGATCGGAAGCGGGAGAAGATGCCGCCTCGCTCGACCATTCCGGAGTCCATCGAATCGATGCATTTCCAAGATCAATCCGGTCCCAGACGAGACGAGTGGAATCAGCACTGACCCTGAGAATGGCTTCGACGCGGTCAATCGACCCCAATTCGCTCGCCTCGCCCAGCTCGAGATCGCGCAACGCGATTTCGATCGGCTCGATGGTCAGGTCTTGTTCATCAAAACGAAGCGGGCCGGTCGAGAGACTTCCAATAGCCCGAAACGGCGGCGTTTTTGCGAAGTCCCCTTCGATGATCGCCTCGCTGATCGTGAACGCCTCGGTGAAGTGATCGAGAGTGGCGAGATCAAAACCAGTCGAAGCAGCAGCGCCTCCTGTGGCGGAGGGTGGCGGAAGCGCGGCGAGCTGCTCGGGGTTGAGCCGAAAGTGAGGTCGGATCAATTCAAGCGAGGCAAACTTGCGCTTTTCGCGGATCTCAGAGAAGCGATAACGAAGCACCGCCTCGGGGACCTCAATCAGCGGTTCGCCCGAAAAATCGGGATTGGGGAGGATTCGAAGGCCCCTGATTCGGACTTCGCCTCGTTTTGTGAGATCCAGATCCGACACCACCGCGGTGTAGGGAGCGGCGAAGCGCTCAAGCGCTTCGTTAACGATGCGGATTCGATACAGGTAGGCGATGCCTAAAAAGATCGCCGCGATTGCAACAGTCGAGAGACCGATGATGACGAGACCTCCGACAAACCGCGCGATCCGGCGCCAGACAGAACGGCGCCGGCCAGGGTGTTCACTTCCTGGCCCCCTTTTTTGATCATTCCGGTTGGGAAGCGCTGGTTGAGATTGGGGAGACGCCACGACGAAGACTGTCCGTGAGCTTCGGTGGGCTGCACCTCATTTTTCGACTGTCGAGATGACAAATTTCTCATTTTTGTTAAGCAAATCCGTCACGCGGCCGGTCAGAAGGGACAAGACTGAGTGAAAATAAACCCTCAGAATCCGCGAAATTTGGATTTACAACCCCTCCTCATGCTGTCATTCCATTAGGGCTAACATCTTAATTTGCAGGGGTCTTTCTCAGACTCAGCACTTTTGCGTTGGCTCATTGATCCCTCCCCGGTCTGCCAGTCTGTTTTTGTCTCACTCTTTCGCCCTCCATCCCTGACCCACTGAAAGTTATGAAATCGATCGCACCCTCCCTTAGAAAGAGTTGGTTCGTTCAGACACTCATCCTCGGCATGCTCTTGCCAGGTCTTTGTCTCTTCCCGGTGCCAATCCTCGCCAACCCCACCGGCGGAGTGGTTGTGAACGGAAATGTCTCCTTCAGCGGAGTCGGGACCGGCAATCTCACAATCAATCAGGGATCGAATCTCGCGATCATCAATTGGCAGGACTTCTCGATCGCCAGCGGTGAAATCACAACATTTAACCAGCCGGGTGTTAATTCCCTCGCTCTCAACCGAGTCGTGACGGGCAATCCCTCGCAGATTCTTGGTCAGCTCTCTGCCAACGGGGGACTCTTTATTGTCAATCCGAATGGCATTTTTGTCGGTCCCGGTGGTTCTGTCGACGTCGCAGGGATGCTGACGATGTCGACTCTCGACATCACCAACGAAGACTTTCTCGATGGCGGGACAAACCGTTTTCAGGGAAATACCACGGCGGGAATTGTGAACTACGGTGCGATCAGCAGCGCCAATGGCGATGTCGTCCTACTCGGTAACTTTCTCCAGAATGCTGGAAGTGTTTCGGCACCCGACGGCGTTGTCGCCTTTGGTGCGGGTGGAGACATCATTGTTGAGCAAAACGCCGACGGCTCCACCATTTCGGTGCGAGGCGGTGGTCCCGGTGGAGTTACTGGTATCGAAAACAGTGGAGATATCTACGGTTCTGCTGCTGAATTCAAAGCCCACGGCAACTCCTATGCGCTTGCGGTTCAAAATACTGGAGTGGTCCGGGCCAACGGGTATAATTTCTCAGGCGGGCGTCTTACGCTGAGCGCCGGCTCGACTGGTAGTGTCGTCAACACCGGCGAGCTTTTTGCACGCCAGTCCAGTGGGGCAGGTGGCAATGTTACGATCGAAGGTAGTAGTGTTCAGCTCAGCGGAGGCCGGGTCGACGTCAGCGGGGCTCCTGGTCAGGCCGGTGGTTCGGTGAATGTCGTGGCGACCGATGTAGCGGTATCTGACACCGCCTCTATCAGCGCTGATGGCAGCAGTGGTGGGAGCGTCTCACTACTCGGGAGCAATACCTTGACGATGGATGGCGACGTTTCAGCAGTTGGTAATGCTGGTAGCGGTGGCCAAGTCGACCTCACAGCGGCGCAGGTCAATGTGGGTAGCACCACGACCATCGACGCATCCGGCCTCGTTGGTGGCCAAGTCCGCGTTGGCGGTGGTTATCGTGGGGAAGAGGCGGATATCGCCAATGCGAGCGACACAACAATTGGTTCCGGCTCGGTCATCATCGCCGATGGTTCCGATGGCGACGCCGGTCGGGTCATCGTCTGGGCAGATGAGGGAACGCTTTTTGAAGGGTATGTTTCGGCCCAGGCGACTGGAGCGGTTGGCAACGGTGGCTTTGTCGAAGTGTCGGGAGCCGAGAGCCTCCGATTTCGTGGCATGGCGAATACTTCTTCTCTGAATGGGGAGACCGGGACTCTGCTTTTGGACCCTGCTGATGTCGAAATCTCCGAGGCCGCGACAGCGACAATCCTGATTTCGACTCTCGTGGGCGCCGCCCACCAAGAGACTGGCTTCGCTCTGGCAAGCGGAACTGTCGTAGACACCAATCGCCCAATCGCCAGTCCGGGAGCGACCGGCTTGATTCATGCGAACCACGTCGTGATCCACACTTCGGGAAGCGGAGGGGCTGGTAACATTAACATCGGGGTCGGTGTCGATAACGCTGACGACATCCACTACAATGCGCCAAACTCTCTCACTTTCCTTGCCCACGGTGATATCATCGTAAATGCAAATCTCCTCAATCACAGTGACTCAGGAGGTAACCTGACGCTTCTGGCAGGTTGGGATGGCGTCGATCCCATCGGGGTAACGACAGTTGCTCCGACGAATACGTCTGCCACTAACTTCAGCTTTGCCGAGGCCCTTCAGTTCAGCTGGGGCAACGCAGGCGGAGACGTCATCATTGGCGGGATTGGCGGGCAGGAGGTTAGTGTCGCAAGTAGGACCGGCGAGACGAATGTTCTTGGTAACTCCGTGCTGGTGAATACAGGCGGGGACAGCGAATTCGGGCAGATCGGTTACCGCAACTACCTCTTAATTGACGAGTTCGCCCTCCACTCAAGCGGAGATATCAACGTCCGGGCGAATCAAACGATCTCACTGGTCACTAACACCACAGCGGATCCTCAAAACGCCCACGTCATGATCGGTCACGGCGGGTCCAACGATGCTTGGCTCACGGGTCTCGAAAATAACGGCACCGTCGGTAACCCTACTCAGCAATTCCGGAACACTGCCAACGCCGCCAACAACGGGGAAGAAGCTTTTCGTGCTGCTGGCCGCGGAAACATGTCCGGAAACATCACCGTCATGACCGATGGGACTCTTGCCATGCGTGGTTCTGACGACCGCAGCTTCGCTCAAATCGGGCACGGAGGTGTTGGTAGCAGCGTTGGAAACCGCGAAAATAATGCGGATGGCACGGTCACTTTCGGAGGTGAT
>JBCCBR010000386.1:0-3978 GCA_039033935.1 Verrucomicrobiota bacterium | reverse complement strand
TACTCGTACGCATGCCAATCAACTGATTATCAATTACGGTGACACCATTCAATTCAAGGGTGATGTGCTGATCGACGAGGATGGCTCGAACCGTGTTCCATTCTCCCCCCGGCCTTCCTGCATTTTCGCTCGGCTCGATCCGACCAAAGACAGCTCCGGGTCCATTGATGCCCTGCATTTTACTATCCCGATCGACTACCTGTAGTTCGTAAGCGCCGCGCAAGTAGACCCCACTGTTTCCATTGGGTGGCACTCGATACTCGTAGCGAATTTCAAAGTCGTGAAAAGTCTCAACGGTTCGCAGGTTCCCGTATCCACCGAAGGCGCTGAAATCTTCTTTCGGAGTTTCATTCACCAGAACGCCGTCATCCATTCGCCAGCCGTTGCTCTTCGCCGGATCGGTCAGTTCCCATCCCGGAGTGGCTTCGGGGCTCCCACTCTCAATCAGAACGATCGGCTCACCAAACTCAAGCTGATCGAGATCGGGTTGGTTCGGAAAAGGCGAGAGGCGTACCCCGACCATCTCGACAGATTGGAAAGCCAGCGGTGCGGATCCCTCTCTCACAAAACCAACCGAGAGCCGCATCGCTCCATGGTCGAGCTGAGCCTCCATCCCGGTGGCGACGAGCCCAATTTCGCGTCCGTAGGGTCGGTATTTGATGCGACGCTGAAACCGGAGCCGGCTCCCCGAGAGCAGTTCAAGATCGGAGATCTCGCGCGCACTCCCAACAGCCCAGAGAAGTTTTCCCTGTCCAGCCTCGTCCAACTCAAGCCAAACCGGATATCCATCTGGGAGGTGAAATGACCAGCGGCCAACCCAATCGCGCGGCAGCTCGGTCGAACGCGCTCCGGCTAAGCAGGCGGCGAAACAGATCAGAACGAAAAGTGTCAATCGCATCACCCCTGATGCTAATGACCAGGCCCTTGCTTGTCGCGGGAAAACTGCGCTTCTCTTAAAGTCGCAACGATGCACACGACGTGAGACCTTTCTCAAACCGACTAGGCTGGACCAATCGCTACCCGTGTAATGCTGCGGCAAACGGATCGTCATTTAAAACATGATCAAGCGCTTCTCTCTGTTTCTCGGTTCGGTTGCGGTCACTGCGATTGGCTGGACCTGGCATGCCCTCGCCGAAAAGACTCAACCAATCGAAATCGGCACGGTCGCGTGGGGGCGGGACCTCGATGCCGCACTTACCTCCTCGGCCGAAAGTGGAAAACCCGTGTTTCTCCTCTTCCAGGAAGTCCCGGGGTGCGCCGGATGCCAACAGTTCGGACGGGAAGTGCTGAGCGATCCCGAAACGGTGAATCTGATCGAAACCCACTTCGAGCCGATCATGGTCCCCAATAATCAACCGGGGGAGGCAGCCGCAATCCTGCGACAGTTTAATGAGCCAGCCTGGAATTATCAGGTGGTGCGTTTTCTCAACTCCGAGGGCGTCGACCTGATACCTCGCAAAGACCGCGTCTGGACCAAACCCCATCTCACCGCTCGGATGAACGAGGCTCTCGAAGCTGCAGGGAGACCCTCCATCTCCGATTCAGAATCCACCGCCGCCGATTTGGGTGAGGCGGCATTCGCCATGTTCTGCTTCTGGACCGGAGAAGCCCGACTTGGCGCAATCAACGGAGTCCTCACCACCGAGGCGGGTTGGATCGGTAGTCGTGAGGTCACTCGAGTCACCTTTGACCGCACCAAAGTCAGTTTTGCCGAGCTGGTCGCGAAAGCTTCGGCTCTCGACTGCGCTCGGTCGATCTACACCACGACGGATTCCGATGCTGAAGTGGCTAGTGCATCGCGGCTCTCGAATGGCATACTGACCGATGCCTACCGGATAGCCCGAGAATCCGATCAAAAGCGGCAAATCCAGGGTACTCTTTTCGCCAAGCTTACACTCACTCCCGAGCAGGCAACCAAAGTCAATGCTTTCGCACGAACCGATCCTCAGCGCGCCCTGTCTTTTCTGACTGATTCGCAACGTCGCGAATTGAATCTCTAGTCTTTCTCTATTCCAACTTCGACTATGAAAACCCTATCGAAATCTCTCACTCATCTTTCCGTGATCCTCATCACTCTGCTGAGCGCCTCAGCTTGTCTCAGCTCAGGTCCGGCTGCCAATTTGGCGACCTCGCCAGACGCGACGGAATTTCCCGAGGGCACCGAAGTCGCGACATTCGGCGCGGGATGTTTCTGGTGCGTTGAGGAGGTCTTTCACCAGACTCCGGGAGTCCTCTCCGCCGTTTCCGGCTACATGGGAGGAACTGCCGAGACGGCCGACTATCAGCTCGTGGCACGAGGCAGGACGGACCATGTCGAGGTGGTTCAGGTTCACTTCGATCCAAACACTCTTTCGTTCGATCAGTTGCTCGACGTTTTCTTCAAACAACACGACCCCACCACCCTCGATCGTCAGGGCCCTGATGTCGGGCCTCAGTATCGCTCGATCGTGTTCTATCACGACGATCTCCAGAAGTTGGCGACCGAGGCAAAAATCAAAGCACTCACTGAAGAAGCCGTCTACGGCAAGCGAACAATCGTGACCGAAGTATCCGAGGCGATGCCTTTCTATGAGGCGGAAGACTATCACCAAAATTTCGCCCGACTGAATCCTCGCCACGGTTACTTGATCATTCACCTCTACCCGAAGCTGCGGAAGCTCGGGCTCAAAGTCCCGAGCAGCTCCGGCGCTTCCCCGAAAGAGACATCCGCGCCAAAAGGGTCCACGCCGAAGAGCTAAGAGACTGTTGAAAAACTTCTTCCGCCATCTTCTTGCGAATTTGGGCGGGTTCGTTATTTCAGCGGCCTCCTGAGCGAGGGAATCCCTTGCTCCACAGTTTTGCGCTTGAAGGAAAGATCATTTGATCCCAACTTCGGGCAATCATGTTCGACATCTTCGTTGCGGCGGCCTTTGGTGGCGGCGACCCCACAGCTCAGGGCTCGTTTACCCTACTCATCGTCTACTTCTGCCTCGCGATCGGCGTCTCGTTTTTCTGCTCCGTCTGGGAAGCCGTGATTCTCAGCGTAACGAACCCCTACATCGCCACTCTCAAGGACGAATCACCCAAGGCGGGGACGAGACTGGAAAGTCTCAAGAACAACATCAACCGGCCGCTGACGTCGATCCTGACGCTCAATACCATCTCCCACACCATGGGATCGATGGGCGTCGCCGCTCAGGTCGCCGCCCTCGGGGGAGGGAAATGGGACGCGATCGGCGCCGGCCTCATGACGATCGCGATCCTCGTCGCGTCTGAAATCATTCCTAAAAATCTCGGGGCCCGCTACTGGCGGAGCTGGGCACCGTGGGTCAGCTGGTGCCTCGACTGGCTCTACTGGCCGATGTGGCCCTTCGTCCGTTTCATCGAACTTTTCAGCGGCGGGCACCACCAAGATACTTTCAACCGCGAGGAGCTTAAATTCATGGCCCAGATTGGGATGAATCAGGGCAAGATCAAAGAGGACGAGGGGCGCATTTTAAACAACCTCTTCAGTCTCGGCGAGATCAGTATTAAAGAGATCATGACTCCGCGAGTCGTGGTCTTCGCCCTGGAGAAAGATGTCACCGTCCGCCAGTATCTCGATCGGCACAACAGCTCGCCGTTCTCCCGAATTCCGGTCTTCGGTAAAACGCGGGACGACATCAAGGGCTTCGTCTTAAAACACGACATTCTCCTCGCCGCTGCACAGGATCGCTTCGATCTGACGATGACGGATCTGATACGGCCGATCCCGGCTCTTCCTCAGGTCACCAAAATTGCGACGGCCTTTCAGAGTCTTGTTGCCAACCGAGACCACGTCGCGCTGGTCCTCGACGAGTATGGAGGCATGAGCGGGCTTGTAACAATGGAAGACGTCGTCGAGACCCTGCTCGGACTTGAGATTGTCGATGAAGTCGATAATCGGGACGACATGCAGGAGTTTGCCCGAAAACTCTGGAAGGCACGTGCTGCCAAAATGGGAATCGAAATCGCCGCGCC
>JBCCBR010000385.1:0-3993 GCA_039033935.1 Verrucomicrobiota bacterium | reverse complement strand
CTGAAAACTCAAGTTGGAGTCCGGCTGCCTCGCACTGCTCGGAGAGTTTTGGAAACCACTTCTCAACCTCTTCGACCAGATTGAGCGGGATCGGGATACGCCCAGAGCTTTTGCGATTTTCGATTCCGGAAAAGGCGAGCACATTTTCGATGAGTCGCATCAGGCGATCGGATTCCGTGCAGAGGGTGTTCAGATAATGCCGCCGATCCGCCTGATCGGTGACAGCATCATCGGCGAGCATTTCGGAATACAGCCTGAACGTGGTCATCGGGGTTCTCAGCTCGTGGGTCACTGCTGAAACGAACGCCGCTCGGCGTTGGCTGAGTTGCTCAGTTTTGAGCAACACAAAAGAGATCGCGACGAATGTGCCGAGCAAGCAGATCCAGGCCAGACCAAGACCGGTTGCAAACCCGGCAGGAAAACGCGTGCTCGAAATAGCAAGCGGCCCCGGCTCCAACCTGAGGGGCAGGCTGACAAGGGCACGCCAATGATCGCGAGCTTCAGTGCTGCGGATAGGCTCCAGTCGAGCCTCAGGAAACAAGTCTGACGCGCTTCGAAGCAGTCGATGCTCAAGCGCCTCCCAGTCAAGCCAGACACCCTGCATGCGGGGACCTCGGTCGTCGTCGACTCTTCGGATCAGAACAAGTTCCTCGTTGAGCCAGACTGGTTTCATCGGAGACGCCGGCGATTGGTCCAGAGCACGAGTTTCGCGGATGGGCTGAGTGATGAGGCTTTCTTCGCGCTGTTCCTGATCGGCACTGGCCCAGGCATCAGTCGCAACGACAGGGATCACATCATCATGTCGGTTGCGGATTTGGGTGATCCCGGTTTTGCCGCTAATCGCCAGTAATTCAAATCCGGTCAGCTCTTCCCATTCGGTGTCGCTCCGCAGGAGCTGGCGCAGATCGCTCATGCGTTGATTAGCCTCCGCGACAGACTCAGGATCGCTCGCCTCTGGAGGCGCCTGTGGGCTGCAAAGGCCAGCAGTTGAGCCAGCCGGGAAGCATTGAAAATGGAGCTTCACAAGCTCGGGTGCTGACTCAAGCAGTGGCGAAGGTTCCGGCTCCCCAATTTCGTAATGCAACGCCGGGCGAAGGCTCTCGCGAACCACCACCTGGCTCGCCTCTGCCTCCATTCGCCAGAGTGCTAGTCGGACCCGTTCGCGGAGGCGAGCGCTCGCTTCGTCTTCACGATGTTGCTCTTCGAGTCCGACGGCGCGCTCTGTGACCCAAGCAAGAGCTACAATCGCGATCAGAAAGCTGGCCACCAAAATCACCCACCTGATTTTTCCTTCTTTCAATTGGAGCTGCAGACTTTTCATGGATCGGCAAGTCGATAGCCTTTTCCTCGCACAGTCTCGACAAGTGCGCCCGGCTGCCCTTGCTCCCTGAACTTTGAGCGGAGATTGGCAACATGCATATCGATGGTGCGGGTCTCGACCTCAGAAGACTCGATACCCCAGACGCGCCGCAGAATTTCGGCCCGTGAGACGACTCGCCCCCGCTGTGATGCGAGGTAAGCAATGAGGGATGATTCACGCTCCGAGAGACGGGTCCGGGCACCGCTTTCAAAGCGCAGCTCATGTCGACCGAGGTCGACAACTGCCCCGGGGAGGGAGACTTCGCGCTCCGCCGGTTGCCGCTCGGGGGAGCGTCGCAAGACCGCCTCGACCCGGGCGAGCAGCTCCTTCATGCTGAAAGGTTTTACGACATAGTCATCTGCACCAAGCTCAAGACCTCTGACGCGATCCGCTTCTTCGCCGCAGGCGGACAGAATGATCACAGGAAGCCCCGGACGATTGATGCCAACTTCCTCAAGGATGTCGAAGCCACTGCCACCCGGAAGGATGAGATCGAGCAGCAAAAGCTGAAAGTGAGCCTGTCGAACGATGGCGAGACCTCTCTTCAGATTCGACGCATCGAGCACATCGTAGCCAGCAAACCTGAGGGCGTCTGAGACTCCGCGACGAATGGCGGGGTCGTCTTCAACTACAGCAATGGTTGGCATCGAGGTAAGCGGCGCTTCAGTTACTCTGTGTCACGGTTTGCTCCGGCTTGGCTGAACTCATTCTCGCGATTTCATGGCGCCATTGATTGCGGAATCGGAAGGCACGGATCTCGGCGACTCGATCGAATAGTGCGGTGCCAAAGCGCCCGAGGTCGAGACTATTTGCGCGGTCGAGGCCTTCTTCTAATGAGGGGCTTTCTTCGAGCAAGGTTAGGAGCTCTTCTTCGAGTTCAGGTCGAAACAGTTCCCAACGTCCTACAAAGACACGCTCGGTTTCGGCTGGCTGGGGAGTGATTCGGAGAGGCAGGCTTTCATCGATCCAGCTTCTTGGCAGGATCTCGAGAACTCGCAATCCGCTTTCCTCAAGCCACGAGTTACTCCAGGTAGCGACCATTGCTTTTGCTTCCGGGACAGCCAGCCCGCTCGCCGCAAGCTCGTCGACCAAGGCATCTGACAGGGCTTCTGCGTCACTACTTGCCTGCTCTGATTTCGATGGGAGCGGGTGGATTGACAGTGAGTCTCCCTCCTGCTCGCCGGTAGGCCGAAAGCTCGTCCAACTGAAGACCCCGTCGATGTTTTCGATCACGAATTGCAGTTGAGCGGTAGCGTGGAAGACAAGGCTGTCGCTTTTTACTCGATGAATGCGGGGCGGCATACCGTGGTTCCCGACTCCGCGGTAGAAAATGAACTTTTCCACCTCGTCGGCCTGATCGCTCTGCTGAGACCGGTTCACCACCCACCAGGCTTCCGGCACCTCGCGAGCATGGGCATAATGACCTCCGCGTGGTCCGATTTCTGGCAGGAGTCCACCGATCGGATCGGATGGAGGAAGGAGGTTGAGATCCCATTGGCGGACCTTTGGCTCCACGTTTTCTGTTTGCTGTGCTTGCTGATCCCAAACGGCTTGGGGAAAAAAGGAAAACAGCGGTGTGCTGGATGCCGGGTAAACCTCAGTGGATGGGAATGAAGACTCGTCTACTTCGACGCGCAGGTCTTGTATGGGTCGCTCCGCATAAAAATAGATCACGGGCGTTTCCATCCGAACCACCCAAGGCCGGATAGTTTTGCTCATGCCCATCCTGAAAACTGGCTTCACGAACTCAGGGAGTTCACCAGACTCGGTCAGCCGAGGTGTCCACCACGGAATCGTGATCCCGTCACTACCTACGACCTGAGTGAAAGTTCCCCACTCGTGGGCTACGAGGTCCTTTCGGTCTTCTGAAAAGCCCGGCTGGAGAATGACAATAGAGAAAAGAGCAATCGCGAATTTCAGTTTCATGGCATCCGCAAGATGCCGCTTCGCTTCGCTCCTTCTGTAAAGACTCCGTAAAATCCGTGGGTATTTCTTTCCGATTCGCAGGGATGTTCGCGACGGCAAGCTCTAGCCTGCCGAGCTGATGCAAGCGGCGTCTCAAAACGCTGTTAGCCGAGTGCTCCCAGAGATCAGCTGCCACCCAGCGGTGAGGCTATTAAAGCTCGGTTTGCGACGAGTTAGTCCTCGTCCTTTTCCTCGCTCCGATGGCTTGATTTGGAAGGGAGCGCCTCGACAACTTCTGCCTCGACTGCCGGGCTGCCTTTTTTAAAGAATCGTTTAAAGACCCGCCTCGGGAGGCTTTTCCCAGCTTCCTCAGCTTCAAGATCAGATACGGCTGCTTCCTTCGCCTTGTCCCAGGCTTGAGCGAAGCCGGGCGCGTTGAGAACCATCCCCTTTTCGGCCCGCGCAAAAATCTCGAGTTCGCGCTCCAGAGCTGTCGCGTCTTCGTGGACGCGATTGGAGTTGATCTTCATTCGGAGATTCTCGTTCTCCCCCTTGAGCTTCTCGATCGTGTCTTTCATCTCAGACATTTTTTCCGCCTCGATCTCAAGCTTGTCGCTGAGATGGCCTTTGAGCCGCTTCAACTCACGAGAGGTCTTGAAATGAGCAAAGAGGGAAAGCACACACAGCAGAAATCCGAGCATGAAGCCCCAGAAGAACGGGTGAGTGAG
>JBCCBR010000384.1:0-3994 GCA_039033935.1 Verrucomicrobiota bacterium | reverse complement strand
AGATGTTTGGCCCGGATCAGCCCGTTGCGCTCAACTTGATCGAAATCGAACCCGGTATGGCTGCGCTCAGAGGTGTCGCGCAAAATTCCAGGGCGAGAGAGAAAGACTGGCACTCGCAAAGAGTGAGATGGAGTGAACGAAGGATCGAAACGCTCGGATTTTTGCGAAGAGTGGGCGGGGACGAGCGGTCATCCTGCGCGTCCTATGAAATCGATGAGACCTCGACAAGCCTTTTCGATAACGATTGCGATTTTCTTGTTCTCGCTTGTCATCAGACTGCTTTGCCATGCTGCAGCTGAACCGGCCGGACGGTGAACCCGACGGGCTCGAGTCGATTGCTTCCCGAGTAAGCACGCCCTGAGAATTGGTTTGGCACCTAGCCTTGCCACCTCCGACCACGCCACCTCACACCCCTCGCTCTCCAGCCCCGATCCAGCCCCGATCCAGCCCCGATCCAGCCCCGCTCGATGCGCCGAAATGCACCTCTCTGCCCTCAAAAAACCGTGTTGATCCCCTTTTTGCGTAGGGTATGCTGGTTTCGTCGAGTCGATCTCTCCTTTATCCGTTCCGGTCACAGATCGCCCATTCCTCTTATGACGCTCGCCGACACCCTTTGCCCCAGCCTCATTGTGCCTTCGCTCAAGGCGGAGACCTGTAAGGGGGCGATTGACGAAATGGTCGGGCTGCTCGTCGAAGAGGGGCGGCTCGATCCGGCCCTGGCGGAAGTTGCTTTGGAAGGCTTGCACGATCGAGAGGCCCAGTGCAGCACTGGAGTCGGTGGGGGCATCGCGATTCCCCACTTCGGCCTGGAAGGGCTCAAGGAAGAATTGGTGATTTTCGCTCGATCAGCGACTGGGATCGACTTTTGCGCCTGCGACCGGGCGCCGGTTCGCTTCATTGTCCTGTTTCTGGTTCCCAAGGGTGATCGGACGCTGCATCTGAACCTGCTCGCCGCGATTGCGAAGACCCTCAACCGCGCCCAGGTAAAGCGGGCTCTGGCGAAAGCGGAGACCCGAGATCAGATCGTCGAGATCTTGTGCGATCGCCAAGCTGCCGCTTGATTCCGGGGGGAGCGCGCTACAGTGGGCGGCGGGCTTTTCCGGTAAATCCGGTCCGTTTACCCCGCCCCACAGACCCACGGGCCTTGGTTCCTCCGCTCTCTTTTGATTTGAGCCAACTATGTCGACCTCATTCGCATCCCTTCTCACTGATCTCCTGCGCGACACGCTCGCGGCAGCGCCTTTCGCCGACGAGCTGCCGGATCGCTTTGCTGCCCAGGTTGAGCCTGCCCAGAATCGGCAGTTCGGAGACTATCAGACCAATGCGGCGATGGTCCTGGCAAAGCGGCTGAAACGGAATCCGAGAGAGTTGGCCGGCCAGATCATTGAGGCCTTTCCCAGCAGCGATCTGATCGATCAGCCGGAAATCGCAGGTCCTGGGTTCATCAATTTCCGGATGAAAGCTTCCGCATTGGAGGCTCGACTTCAGGAGCTGCTCGATGATTCGGAACGGCTCGGCGTTGAGCCGGTCCCGGACCCGCAGACGATCGTGGCGGACTTTTCTGCTCCGAATGTCGCCAAACCGATGCATGTGGGCCACATCCGTGGGACGATCATCGGGGACAGCCTCACCCGGATCGCAGGATTCGTGGGCCATCGCGTGATAACCGACAATCACATCGGGGACTGGGGGACTCAGTTTGGGATGATTCTCTGGGGATGGAAAAATATCCTCGACGAGGCGGCACTCGAGGCGACACCGATCGAGGAATTGCTACGCATTTATCGCGAGGTCAACGAGCGCTGCAAAGACGACGACGCTTTTCGCGATACCTGCAAAAGAGAGTTGGTCGCCCTGCAAAGTGGTGATCCCGAGAATCTCAAGATCTGGGAAAAGTGTATCGAGCTTTCCCGGATCGGACTTCAAAAGATCTACGATCGTCTCGACATCACATTTGATCATTGGCTCGGGGAGAGTTTTTACAACGACCAGCTCGCCGGGCTCGTCGAAGATCTGATCGAAAAAGGCATCGCCGAAGAAAGCGAAGGCGCTATCTGCGTCTTTTTCCGAGACGAAGAAAAGTTGGCCGACAAACCGGCCCTGATTCGCAAGTCAGACGGAGGATTCCTCTACGCAACAACCGATCTCGCGACGATTGACTATCGGGTTGAAGAACTCGGTGCCACCGCAATCTGGTATGTGGTCGGAGCTCCGCAGCAGCTCCACTTTGACCAGATTTTCAAAATCGCTGAACGGTGCGGTCACGAGGTCGATCTTCAATTTATCCCCTTCGGCAGTATTCTCGGGAAAGATCGAAAAATGCTCCGAACTCGATCGGGCGACACCGTCCAGCTTGCCGACGTCCTCGAAGAATCGGTCGAGCGGGCTCGAGGAATTGTCAGTGAGAAGAATCCTGATCTCACTGAGGCAGAGCAAGAGGCGATTGCCGAAGTCATCGGAATCGGAGCGGTCAAGTATGCCGAGCTGAGCCAGTATCGGATGACCGACTACATCTTTGACTGGGACACCATGCTCAGCCTAAAAGGCAACACCGCCCCCTACCTGATCAACGCCTACGTCAGAACCCGCGCCATTTTTCGGAAGCTGGGCAAGGAGTTTGAGCCACCCAGTTCTCTCACACTAACGGAAGCTGCCGAAAAAAATCTCGCGCTGAAGCTCGCTCAGTTTGCCGAGATCGTGCCGGCGGTGCTGGGAGATTTTCGGCCCAACACCCTCGCGACCTACCTTTACGAGCTCGCGCAGAATTATCATCAGTTCTGGGAGAGCTGTCCTGTCCTTAAAGCAGAGGGCGCGGTTCGCGAGACCCGGCTGACCCTCTGCGAGCTGACCGGGCAGGTGCTCCGCAAAGGACTCGGGCTGCTAGGCATCGCCACGACTGAAAAGATGTGATTTGCTGCGCTCGGCTTTGGCTTGCCCTCGCGACTCCCCCACCCCATTCTCCCCGGTATCCACCCTCAGCTTCAGAATCTTCACGATCGCCTCGCCGACACCGTGCTCGGAGTTGGCTCGGCAGTCGATGAATTGCTCGCAGCGCTCGTCGCTGGCGGTCACGTCCTGCTGGAGGGGCCGCCCGGAGTTGGCAAGACGAGTCTCGCCAAAACCCTGGCTGCGTCGCTCTGCGGAGGCTATCGCCGGATCCAGTTCACGCCCGATCTGCTGCCGTCCGATCTTCTCGGTTATTCACTCTACCGGGAGGATCAGCAATCCTTCGATTTCATCGAGGGCCCGGTCTTTGCCGACATCCTCCTCGCCGACGAGATCAATCGGACCAGCCCTCGGATTCAGAGCGCTTTGCTCGAATGCATGAACGAAGGTCAGGTCACGATCGACGGAGAAACCCGGAAACTTCCGGAGCTTTTCACCGTGATCGCAACCCGGAACACTCGGGACCGCACGGGCACTTTCCCGCTCCCGGCTCCCCAACTCGACCGGTTTCTAATGGCCATCGAAATGCAATTCCCCTCGCCTGAGGTGAGGGCGGCAATTCTCACTCAGCATGCCGCTTTTGACTCAGGCACCGGATCGACCACCACCGAGCCCGTCTGCACCACCGCAGAAGTCGTCGGATGGCGCACCGCGACCCGTGGGCTCCCCTTGTCTGAGGACGCCGCTCGATACATCGTGAGGCTCTGCGATGCGATCCGTCGTCACCCCGAGCTCGACACCACGATCAGCAATCGTGGGGCTCTCGCGCTGATGCGAGCCGCGCAGGGCTTTGCCTTCTTAGCTGACCATGAGGGCGTTTTCCCCGATGACATCAAGCGGGCTCTCGCCCCAGTCGTGATTCATCGAGTCCTCGGGAACAGCGACAATGTCTCATCTTCCGAAAATGGGTCACGTCGTGAAACTTTGCGCCTGCTACTCGATGAAGTGACAGACTCCGTCCCGATCGATGGTTAGTCCGATCCAGCCCAAGTCAGAAAAAGGAGGGAAGGCCCGGAGTTGGTCACGGCCGACACTGACTTTGTCAGGT
>JBCCBR010000383.1:0-4010 GCA_039033935.1 Verrucomicrobiota bacterium | reverse complement strand
CTGGCTCATCGCGATGAGAGATGAGGTCAGCACGGTGAATGCCGCGACCCAGCAGAGCACGAGGTTCGCCTTGGTTTCAGAGAGCAGGTCGACTCCAAAGACAGAGGTCACGACCCTGATCGCACAGAAGACGCCGACTTTGACGACCGCGACAGCATGGAGCAGAGCCGAGACGGGTGTTGGGGCGACCATCGCTCCTGGTAACCAGGAATGAAACGGCATCAGCCCCGCCTTTGAAAAACCAAAGATGAAAGCCATCAGGAGAACTGCCGCTTGCCAGAAGCCCATATCCTGCTGCGCGAGAATCGCTTCGCCAGCAAAAGAGAGATCACCCCCGGAGGCAAAGTAACTGTAGATCACTGCGGGCAAGGCAAAGGCGATCGAGGTGCCAAGCAGGTAGGTCAGATAGGTGCGACCACCGCCACGAGCCTCTTTGTCCTGATGATGGGTCACCAGAGGCCAGGTCGAGAGAGAAAGGAGCTCGTAAAATAGATAGAGCGTCAGCAGATTCCCGGCGAATGCTACCCCAAGCGTGGCGGAGAGTGAGACGGCAAAGAAGGCAAAGAACCGAGTCTGTGCGTGCTCCTTCAGCCCACGCATGTAGCCGATCGCGTAGAGTGAGGTCACAATCCAAAGGGAAGATGCCACCAACGCGAAAAGCATCCCCAATCCATCGACCCGGAAGACAATTGGTGCGTTGATCCCAGCAATCCCCGGAACCAAGTCGAAGACAATCACCTTTCCGCTGAGCACGATTGGCAGCATTGTCAGGACGATGCCCAATTTCACAAAGGCAGCGACAAACGTTGCCAGCTCTCGGAGGAAAGGCTCCTTCCGAAACAGTGCAATCACCGGCACTGCGCACAGCGAGGCGAGGCATGCTGCAGCAGGTAAAAAGCTGGAGATTGAGGTTTCCATTCAGACAGACGAGAGCGGGGCGATCGATTGGGGCTCGGTAAAAACTTCAAGGTGTGGGCGCGCCCATCGGTGGCGAAAGCCCCTCGAGTGCTTCGCGAAAAGATTCAACAATTGGCCCGTTGAAGAGACCGAGAAGGATGATCGAGGCGGCAGCCGCGAGCAGAGGAAAGGTAGACGTCCACATCGGTCCCGCATAAACGGGTTGCAGGAGCGGAGCGGGCGGTTCCGGATCGTGATGCCCATGGCCCTCAGCCGGCTTTTTACCGAAAAAGGCGATTTCAAAAATCCGGAAGAAAAGGATCGCGTTGATCAAGCTTGAGAGGAGAAGGGCGATCACGTATTCCCAGTGCCCGCCTGCAATCCCACCGCGGATCAGATAAAACTTGCTGAAGAAGCCACAGGTCGGTGGCACTCCGATCATGGCGAGGGCTCCGATGATAAATCCGACCGAGATCAGGGGCGCGCGAGCGAACATCCGGTCCAGCTCACCGATTTCACGAGCACCGAGGCGTTTTGCGAAGATACCTGCGGCGAGGAACAGACAGAGTGTCATCGCTGCATCGGCGAGGATGTGGTAGAGGGTACCGGTAAGTCCCCAGGCCTCGGGGTCGGCCACCCAGGCTCCTCCCACCATGTATCCAACTTCTGCTACGATCAGGTAACAGAGCATCTTTCTGATCTCGCGCTGAGCCAGTGCCAAAATTGATCCTGACAAGATTGCCACAACGGCCAGGATGACGACGAGATCGCTCCATCCAAAATGGGTGAAAATCCAGTTGAGCCCAAAGACGGAAACCATCATCCGCACCATCACATAGACTGAGACTTTGGTGACGAGAGGGCCGATCAAGCTTGCCGATGAAGAGGGGCTGTAGGTGTAAGCATTGGGGAGCCAGCCGTGTAGGGGAAAGAACGCCATTTTGATCCAGATCCCCACCATGATGAAGATGAAGGCAATCGTTACCCCCCGCGACTCCGCCACCACTTCGTTCACCGCGAGAATATTGCGAATATCGGCCATGTTGAGCGTGCCGGTCTTCAGGTAAAGATAACCGACCCCAAGCAGGTAAAAGCTCGCCCCGACCGTGCCCATTAAGAGGTAGTTGAATGCGGCGAAGGAGCCTCGCCTCTTACTACCCATTGCGACCAAGCCATAACTCGTCAAAGAAGAGACCTCGACTAACACAAACAGATTAAAAGCGTCGCCAGTAATGGTGATTCCGGAAAGCCCGGAGCAGAGTAGGAGAAAAAGCGTGTAGAAGTGTGGGGTTTTCTCAGTCTGCTCGGCCCCGATCCGCCGGATCGAGGAGAATGCCACAAAGAGACACACCACCAGAATTGCGACCAGCAAAAACACATTGAGGCGGTCGGCCCGGAGATGAATCCCGATCCCGAGCGGCTCCTGCCAGCCGCCCACGAAGTAGTCGACTGGTCCTCGAGTTAATACCTGGTGAGTCAGCCCGACTGCAGCTGCGAGTCCGATTGCGAGCGTCGCGAAGACGATCGGCACGCAGAAACGGTGGTCGCGTCGTCCGAAGAGGGCAACGAGGAGAGACCCCAGCATCGGGGCCAGCACGATGATAGCTGGGTATTGGCTAGCCATCTTCGGCGGGTCCTTTCATTTGTTTGAGGATCTCGTTCTCTTCGAGTGTCCCAAACTGTTTGAAAACCATTTGGGAAATCGCGAGGGCCACCCCAAGTGTCGCAACGCCAACCACAATCGCCGTCAGCATTAGGACATGCGGAAGCGGGTTGGCGAACTGGTCTGGATTGATGTTTTTGGTATCCACCTTGGCGGCGACCGGAACCTCGGGACTGTGATACCCTGATTCGGGCAGCGGCTCTTCGATCGAAGGGTCGATAGCCTCGGCTGGTGATTGGCTGAGAAGAATTGGGATGGTCGAATCCTCTTTCACTCCTGCCGAAACGTAGAATAGGATAATCGCGGTCTGAAAGATTGAGAGGCCGATCAGCTTCTTGATTAGGTTGTTCTTCGCGATCAGTGCCCACAGCCCCATCATCAGCAAAATCACGTAGACCCAGAAATTGAAATAGGGCTGGACGACGTTGTTAATGAAATCTGACATAGCTGTCGACGAGGGGGGCAATCGTGGTGGCGAGCTAGAGACTGTGTTTAAGTGAGCCACGCGATGCGAGGTTCGCGTAGATAGCAAACATGATCGTAGTCACAGTGAAGGCGACTCCAATTTCGACACCGAGCATGCTGTGCGACCGTGCCATCTCCGGGCCTTTCGTAAAAAGTAGTGGCTCGAGGATTCCGTAGTCGAGGAAGTTCTTTCCAAGTATCTGACAGACTACCCCGAACCCGGCGTAGATGAGGATCCCGACCACGGCGAGAATGATGTAGCGCGTTTCGGAAAGCCGCCGAAGAGCTGCATTCAATTGGTCAGCAAGGGCTAGCAAGATAAAGCTCGCGGCAAAGATGACACCACCCTGGAAACCTCCGCCAGGACTGTAGTGTCCATGAGCGACCACGTAGAGGGCGAAGAGCTGAACAATCGGGACGATGACTTTCACGGTCGAACCGACAATGATCCTATTGTGGTCGCCATCACTGATTGTTGTGACTTTGTAGCATCGGTGATGCTTGTCATTCACGTTCCCGAGCACGCGAAGAATGGCAAAGATCGCCATCCCAGCAGCGAAAATCACGACTGTCTCAAACATGGTATCATAGCCTCGGTAATCGGCGAGGACTGCAGTGACCAGATTCGGGACTTTCGTATCACTGTAAGTATCGGTGATGAAATATTGCGAGATCGAGGGTGCCCCACCAGCCACGCCAGCGTTGGCGGGGGAATTGGGATCACCAAAAGCGGGGAAATCGGCTACCCCATAGAGCAAGAGCGAGCCCGTGATGAGCACTGCGATTAAGGCAATGACTTTTGTAAACATCAGTCTGAGCTCTTTCTTCTCGTGTTATAGACCGTCGCGATAAAAAACACCGCGCTGACCCCGGCACCGACCGAGGCTTCGGTAAAGGCGACATCGACCGCGCCCATCTCAGCCCAAAGTAGACAAATCAAAGGCGGATTGCACGAGCAGGCGATCAAGCAAGTGCTGTTCCGCGG
>JBCCBR010000382.1:0-4014 GCA_039033935.1 Verrucomicrobiota bacterium | reverse complement strand
TTCGCGAGGAAGTCGCAATCGAGCGGAATTTTTACGAGGACGCGGCCCGCGAAGCTGCGACACGCCAGTCACGAGATCTCGCCGACCAGATTTCTGAGAGTATTGGCAAAAGGACTGTATTCAGCAGCCCGAGTCAGAATCTGGCCCTGGTCGTCCCACATCTCGAGGCGGTGACTCCCGAGGACTGCCTCGATGCTCTCAGGGAAATCTGGGTGGAGCCGGATGAAACGTTACTTTTCGTGAGCGGCAACGCCGAGATTCAGGATCCCGATTCTGCGATCCGGTCGACCTTCGATGTGAGCCGCTCAGTCCCTGTCGCAGCCCCACAAGACCAATCGCTGACGCCTTTTGCCTATGCCGACGTGGCCGAACCTGGTCCCATCACAGACCAAGACTTCATCGAAGATCTCGACGTCACTCAGATCCGATTTGCGAATCAAGTGAGGGCGAATTTCAAGCCGACCGAGTTCGAGGATGAGACGATCAGGATTCATGCACGGATTGGCGCCGGTCGAATCACGGAGCCGAGTCCTGGTCTCAACTACTTTGCTGATGACATGCTCAATCGGGGTGGGCTTGGGGTCCACAGTGAGGACGATCTGCTCCGCATCTTTGCGGGTCAGGAAGTCTCGGTAAACCTCTACGTAGACGACGATGCCTTCGTTATGAGCGGAGAGACCAACCCGGACGATCTTTTGCCGATGCTGCAGCTGATGCAGGCCTACCTAGTCGACCCCGGTTTTCGGCCGGAGGCGCGCATCGAATTTCTGCGCTCTCTCGATGACTTGTATCACGAGATTGATCACACCCCGGAAGGGATCATCTGGGATCGGGTCGAGTCTTTTCTCCACCGAGAGGACTCGCGTGTCGGATACCCGGACCGAAAGGCGATGGAGCGCTTCGAAATCGAGGATGCCAAGGAGTGGGTTTTGCCAGAGTTTAAGCGTGGCTACCTCGAGCTCAGCGTGGTCGGCGACTTCGATCTGGATTCAGCAATCGCTCTTGTTGCCTCGACCTTTGGGACTCTTCCAGAGCGAGACCGAGTAAAGCCCGCCTATCTCGCCGAGCGAGAAGTGGACCTGCCCGATCCGGGGACCACCGTATTTGAATTCGAGTCAGATATTGCCAAGGCGATCGTCGATCTTCATTGGCCCGGCGAGGCAATCTATGAAATCGATAAGTCTCGCGGGCTGGTGCTCCTCAGCTCTATTTTGAGCGACCGCCTCCGCGTCGAGATTCGAGAAAAATTGGGGGATGCCTACAGCCCCTACGCCAGCAATCATGCCAGTGATGTGTGGAGTGACTACGGGTATCTCTACGCCTCGGTCACCACTGATCCTGACAAAGCACTGGAAGTCGTCGCCGCAGTCCGGGAAATCGCTGCTGAAATGGCTTCCGGGACCAGCATCACCCAGGATGAACTCGAAAGAGCCCGAAACCCACTGCTGGTCGAATTCGAGGAGTCGCGCCGCAGCAACCAGTACTGGCTCCACAATGTGCTCGAAGCGAGTCAGGAATACCCGCAGCGGCTCGACTGGGCCCGCAGCTTCATCGAGCGCTACGAAGCCTTTTCGCTTGAAGAGATCAACGCGCTCGCGAAAACCTACCTCGAGCCGGAGCGCGCAATTGTCACCATTGCAACGCCAACGCAAGAGGATTAGATCGCCTGCTCCAGGTGCCGGGTGCAACTTGCCGATTGAAAAGGCTCGTAACCTTGCCAGATTCGTCAGGTCATGCCACAGCGTCCCGGTCTCCAGATCTTGATCACCCTTGAGCAGAAGCTTGGGGGTCTCGCCTTGCCGGGCATCCTCCGCTGGATTGTTGGCTTTCAGCTACTCAGCGGAGCGCTGGCGCTCTTTGCGTCCGAGGAATTCGTGCAGTGGATCGTCTTTCATCGGGAAAGCATTTTTCAAGGCCAGGTCTGGCGTCTCGTGTCGTGGGTCTTTTACCCTATCATTGCACCGCTCTCCTTTACGTCTCTTCTCTTCATTCTCATCACCGTCCTGTTCTGCTTTTTCATCAGCGATGGACTCGAAGCCGAGTGGGGTGTTTTTCGGGTAAATATGTTCATCATTGCCTGCATCGTCTGTCTTGCAGTAGCCGGTGTGCTCATCCCCACAGCGCTCAGTATCACGTCTCTCTCCTACCTCCTCTTTTGCAGTGTGTTCTTTGCCTTCGCGACAATCTACCCGGACCAGGTGATCCATCTCTTTGGGGTTATCCCGATTAAAGCAAAATGGCTTGGGGTGGCGAAAGCCGCCCTCCTCGTTGCGCTGATTGTTTCGACCAAACCTCTCGTCTCAAACATCGCTTTCACCGCGACCGGGCTACTCCCCTACTTCATTGTCTTCCTGCCCGGATTTTTCGCTGCGGCACGCTCAGCCAGTGAAACCAAAGTCCGTCGACACCGCTACGAAGCGAGCCAGTTCAACGAAGCTGAGGCCTTTCACACCTGCACCACATGCGGAGCGACCGAGCTGTCTCATCCAGAGCGGCAGTTTCGCGTCAACAGCGATGGGGAGGAGCGATGTGAGCAGTGCCTTTAACTTAAAAGGCAGCAAGCAGTTTCCACTCAGACATGCTGAGCCTCGTAGACCGGCTCGCGGCGGCCACGGATAATTTTCCAAACCGCGAAGCCAAGCCCTCCCACAAGTAAGAGGCCCGCTGTCAGATAGATGTAGGTCCAGTCCATCGGCAGCGTCGTCGCGGCCATGATCGCCTCAGATGCTTCCGACGAACGCCCATTTTCATCGATCATGATGACTCGCAACTCGTAGGTCGTCACTGGAGTGAGCTGCTCGAGCTGGGCTTTGATGAGCCGGTCGATTCTTTCGATTTCAACGTGAGGATAGGGAATCCAGACGCTGTCGTGGATTCCATTCTCAATATCGACCCGGGATGCCCGCACTTCGACCTGGAAGGTGCTCAGCTCCGAATTGCGGGGCGCGGTCCAGGAGAGATTCAATTCGTCTGATTCGGCGGTTTCGAGAATGAGATCTTCCGGGCTCCGCAAATTGGGATTGATCTCCCGCTCGAAGAGATCTCGGGTCGGGAAACCAAGCGGGCTCCGGCTCGCCTCCAGTTCGTCTGGCTTCAGTTCAGAATACCAGGGTCGTATCGGACCGGCAGCACCCTGATTACCGATCCCGTCAGCTTCGCTTTGAGGATCTGCCGGTTCGAGCGGCGGAGGAGAGTCAGTCGCGGTGATCGTCGGTCCGGGTTCCGGCGCAATCGGTTCAATGCGCCTCTCCGGCACAGGATCGCTCGGTGGTGTTGGGCTGACGGACGTCTGCTTGCTGCCGAAGCGGAAAGTTGGAGGTCCATCGGTGCGAGGTCGGGCCGCAGCAGGAGAAACAGAAGCAGCCTGGGCACCTGGCGTCCTTGCAACGGATGCGGGGCGAGTCGCGATCACTGGCGACGACTGACTCATTCCGGCGTCTCCCACGACGAGATTAGCGAGCAGCCGAATCGGGAGCACCTGGGTCGGCCCCATCACGTTCATGGTCGCATCAACACCGCCCTGCTGGTCAGTATTGGTATTGAGACCGATAAGAACCCTCATCGAAGCAAGCGGCCCAAGTTGCGGGCCAGGATCGGTCACGAGCACGAAGGGATCAGGGATCTCGAGCTCAAGCGGCACCGGGGTGCCACCGAGATTTCGAATAATGATCGGACGCTCTGCCTTCGACCTCATCGGGATTGCGCCGAAGTTCATCACCTTATTGGAAATCGCTTCGGGAATTTCGATCGCCAGTTCTCCCGGGACAGCTTCTGCGACGACCCGGGCAGTTTTGAGGTAGCCGTTGTCGAGATAGAACTGAACGCCCCCATCAAATGCCGCCGTATCAGTGCTCCCGAGCGTGACCGTAACTTTAGTCGGCGTCCCTGGAACGATCAGGTATTCACTGGAGACGCTCTGCTGGAGACGCGTACTAGCTCTCGCGTTGAGCCGGACCGGCTTGTTCCCGAGAGCGATCAACTCAATGACTGCGGAGCGCTTTCGCGATTTAGGAT
>JBCCBR010000381.1:0-4017 GCA_039033935.1 Verrucomicrobiota bacterium | reverse complement strand
CCCAGTTAAACGCCTGAAAAACCAGAGGCATGGTGGTGGCGCGCCGCCCTCCGAAAATGATCGCGTCGATCGGAACTCCTGCCGGATTTTCCCACTCTGGATCGATCGCCGGACACTGCGCAGCCGGTGCGGTGAAGCGAGAATTGGGATGCGCCGCTGGAGTTTCAGAATCCGGCGTCCACGGATTCCCACGCCAATCGGTGATACCATCTGGCACTTCCTCAGTCATCCCCTCCCACCAGACATCACCATCAGCCGTCAGCGCGACGTTGGTAAAAATCGTGTTAGCGCGGAGCGATGCCATCGCGTTTGGATTCGATGTTTCCGAAGTCCCCGGCGCAACGCCAAAGTAGCCCGCCTCAGGATTAATTGCCCGTAGCGTGCCATCGTCTCCCGGCCTGAGCCACGCGATGTCGTCTCCAACCGTAGTCACCTTCCACCCCTTATCCCGATAAGTCTGAGGCGGGATCAGCATCGCGAAATTGGTTTTGCCACAGGCACTCGGAAACGCAGCCGCGACATAGCGCTTATTCCCGTCTCCATCTTCGACGCCCGTGATCAGCATGTGCTCAGCCATCCAACCCTCGTCTCTCGCCATGACGCTGGCGATTCGGAGAGCGAGACATTTTTTACCGAGGAGGGCGTTGCCGCCGTAGCCGCTCCCGAAGCTCCAGATCTCGCGGTCTTCTGGAAAATGGACAATGTATTTCTCCTCGTTGCAGGGCCACGAGACGTCGTCTGCTCCGGGACCGAGTGGAGCCCCGACCGAGTGGACACAAGGCACAAAATCACCGTCCTCTCCCAGACTATCCAACACCGCTGAGCCCATCCGGGTCATGATCCGCATATTTACCGCGACGTAGGCTGAATCAGTCACCTCGACGCCGATGATCGATAGATCGGAACCGAGCGGCCCCATGCAGAACGGCACCACATACATTGTCCGACCAGCCATGCAGCCGTCGAAGAGCTGGTTCAGCATGCCCCGCATCTCATCGGGCTCGGTCCAGTTGTTGGTAGGTCCGGCATCGACCTCACGACGGCTGCAGATGAACGTGCGATCCTCAACCCGGGCAACATCCTTGGGGTCTGAGAGGGCGAGGTAGCTGTTTGGTCGCTTCTCAGGATTCAATTGCCGGAAGGTCCCCGCCTCGACCAGTTCCCCACAGAGACGATGCCATTCTTCCTCCGATCCGTCGCACCAGACGACCGAGTCCGGGCGAGTCAAAGCAGCAATTTCATCAATCCAGGCGAGGAGGCGGGAGTGCGAGGTGGGAGCATCTGATGACATAGAGGCCGGAAGTTACGCAGTCGCTTGAAAATGGGCAAGCGCTTGTCCAACCAGTTTCGTGAGAAACTTTTCAACTTTCACTTTTCCCCTTTTACCGCAGCTTCGCTGCGACATGCGAATCATCACCGGCATAGCGGGGGGGCTGCGACTTGAAGTCCCCAAGACGCTGGCTCGCCCCACCACAGACCGAGTCCGCGAAGCGATTTTCTCTTCGTTGGGTGACCGTGTCATCGGCGCAAAAGTGCTCGATCTCTTCGCTGGCTCGGGAGCTCTTGGTCTCGAAGCTCTGTCGAGAGGCGCTGCGTCGGCAGATCTTATCGAAGCCGATTCCAAAACCTGCGATGTGATCCGAAGAAACCTCGACACGACCCACCTCTCGGGAGGGCGGGTCAGGCGAGAACGTGTCGAGAGCTTCCTTTCTCGACCCGCTCCTGAAATAGGCTACGACCTCATTTTTGCAGATCCTCCCTATGCTCGGGACGCTGAGACGAGCGAGCTAATCTCGGATTTCCTCTCGCATCCCGCGCTGCCAAGCTTCCTCGCTGAGGAGGGGCTGCTTCTTGTCGAAAGCTTCGCCCAACGCGACCTTCCCGCGTCGGAATCTCTTGAGAGAATCAGATCCAAACAGTACGGACAGTCCCAAGTCAGCGTCTTCTCGCGCCTCAACTCCTGATCACGATGCCCCGCTCCGTCGTCTACCTGATCTACAATCTGCTCCTCCCGGTCGTCCTCGTGATCGGTTTCCCAGCATTTATCATCAAAGGTCTCCGGCGAGGTGGGCTCGCTCGGCATTTCCGCCAGCGATTTGGACTTTTCCGTCCCGAAACTTTGGCACCGTTTTCGGATCGTCGCCCCATCTGGATCCATGCCGTCAGCGTCGGCGAAGCCTTTATCGCTCTCAAGCTGATCGATGCCCTGCTCGACCGAAACCCAGCCGAGGCGATCGTGCTCAGCACGACCACCACGACCGGCTACGCTGTGGCAGAGTCTCGGGCGGAGGGGCGTTTCACGGTAATTCACAATCCGGTCGACCTGCCGTGGATCGTCGGATCTGTAATCCAGAAGCTCAACCCTTCGCGTCTGGTTCTGATCGAGTCGGAGGTCTGGCCAAATTTAGTCCGCCAACTAAAAAAGAAATCCATCCCGGTCATGCTTTGCAACGCGCGCCTCTCTCCCCGTAGCGAGAGACGATACCGATCGGCAAAAGCATGGATTGCCCCAGTATTCGCACAAATCGACAAGACCACCGTTCCCTACGAAATCGATGTGGAAAGGTGGTCGTCAATTGGGATTCAGAGAGAAAATATCGACGTCACCGGAAGTATCAAATTCGACCATGCCGCTGCTCCCACCCAAATAGAGAAACAGATCGATGATCTCAAGAACTGGCTATTAGAGAATGAGTGCCCGATGGAGGCTCCCATCCTTCTCGGCGGCAGCACTCATCCGGGAGAGGAATCGCTCTTGGCCAAGATCTGGCTTCAGCTTCGTCAGGACCATCCCCATTTGCAACTGCTGCTCGTGCCGAGGCATGCCGAGCGAGCTGGAAGTATTGTTACCGAACTCGAAGCGCTTGGGATTGATCTGATTGTCAAAAAGGGGGACTTCTCGACTACCAACTTGGACTCCAGACCGAGAGCTTTTCTCGCCAATACCACTGGAGAGCTACGTGCCTGGTATCACATCGCCAGCGTCGTGTTTGTTGGCAAGACTTTCCACGGCGAGGGAGGTCAAAACCCGGTCGAGCCGATTCTGACTGGTCGACCAGTTGTTGTTGGTCCCAACACGGAGAACTTCGCTGATGTCGTCAGCGAGCTACTCGACGCCCAGGGCATTACTCAAGTCGAGACCGAAGAGGCCCTTGCCAGCACCCTTTCGGACTGGCTCGCAAAACCCGAACTCGGCCTTGAACAGGCCACCCGGGGAGCCGCCATCATGCAGCGTCATTTCGGAGCCGCCTCCCGCAACGCAGCCATCGTCGAGAGTTTATTATCGAATGAGTAAACAGGGTTCAATCAAAGACTTAACCCTATTGAATCAAACACCTAACCCCATTCGTGTAAACCTAACTTACACAACGCGTTGATAATCAATTAAATGTGATACTTTCCGCTTGACGCGAGGTGAGCTGCGGCACGCTGTCGGTGCAAAATTCACTCACCTACCCACTCGGGCGGCTCGCGGACAGCGGCCGCAAACTCATCCCCTCGGTAACCCAGATCCGCGCCCTCGCAAGGTCAACCCAATGGTTTGCCCGCGCTTCCCGAGCCATTCAACCCGAGCAACTCCTCATCGCTTTACTCGCTGCGATCGCCTTCGGAGAACGCTCCGCCCGGGCCATCGCACTTGAACTCGGCATTTGCGCCGATGTCGAGGTTTCCCGTCAAGCCGTCTGGAAGCGGCTCAAACTCCCCGGAGTGGTCCGATTCATGGAGGCCGTTCTCGCCAAGGTCCTCACACAGTCTGTAGAGGACCCTTTCCTCCTCGATCTGCGCGAGTCGGTCCGGGAGAAGGCCGACTCGGTGATCCGGCAAGTCCTCCTCGCCGATGCCTCCACTTTCACACTTCATCCCAGCCTCGCCGCCGTGTTCCCCGGATCGAAGAACGGTCTGCCCGTCCCCAAGGCCCATCTCAAGCTGCAACTGGTCATGGACCTTCTCACCGGAAGATGGGTCCATTTCTCCATCGATCCCTACGGACGCAGCGACATGAAGGCCGCGATGGAT
>JBCCBR010000380.1:0-4017 GCA_039033935.1 Verrucomicrobiota bacterium | reverse complement strand
ATCGTCGAAGCGGTCGACCCCATCAACTACCTCAACGCGATCGAGACTCTCCGTCAGATCCGGACCCGACTGGTTTCGATACCTTCGAATGGCGCGCTCGTGCTCGCGGCCGCTCCGGTGAAAGCCTCGGACTCCTTCACAAATCCGGTCGCCGATCTTGCCCGCGTCCTTGCCGATGCGGGCCACAACACCCTCGTGATCGATGCCAACTTTCGCGCTGGTAAGCTCGCCTCGCAGTTCGAGGCGGCCAACGAACCGGGTCTGTCCGATTTTCTCTCCGGGGAAATGAGGCTGAGCCAGGTCACGGTGCGGAGCAAAACTCCCAACCTCTGGTTTGTCCCGCCCGGTCCGGTTCACATCGATCCCTGCCATCTCCTGACCAACAAGCGGATGGAGGATCTGCTATTCAAGCTGAAGCCGCGCTTTCGCTTCATCCTCATTGCGGCCCCGCCTCTTGGGGAGGTGTCAGACACAGCCGCAGTGCTCTCGCATTGCGCTCACTCGGTCGTGACAATCCATTCCTCACTCGCGAGCAAATCGCACCTCTCCCGCCTCGCGAGACAATTTGAATCTCACGACGCCCCAATCCTCGCGGCGATGCTGGTGAAAAGCTCGGCGCGACGCGATGCCCAGATGCAGGCTAATGCCGAGGACTCTCCTGAGGAATCGGATCCGAACTCTCGAAGGGATCATAGAGATGGCGAATCGGGTGAGGCACGATCGCAGTGAGCACGACGTCATTCCCGGCATAGTCCTCGCTCAGGACTTTGCCCTCGCGATGGAGCTTGGCAACCAGGTCAGGGCGGCTCTGCGGAATCTGCAATCGCAGCCGCGCCACCCGATCGACTAACATAGCACCCAACCGAGCTATCAAGTCATCGAAGCCCTCGCGAGTTTCGACGGAGAGCAGCACGATCCGATCGTCAAAATGCTTCTGCAATTCGTGAAGCCGATCATTGTCCTCACTCAGCAGATCGATCTTGTTGAGCACGGTGATGATCGGTTTGTCAGCCGCGCCGAGCTCCCGCAGCACCTTCATGGTTGTTTCGTGGAATGAAAATACTTCGGGTGAGCTCGCGTCGAGGACGTGAATCAAAAAGTCGGCAACGACCGCTTCTTCCAGCGTCGCCTTGAACGCTTCGACCAACCGATGCGGGAGATTGCGAACAAACCCGACCGTATCGGTGAGAAGCAGGGGTTGTCCATCGGGCAGCTCGATGCGCCGCGTCGTCGGATCGAGCGTTGCGAACAATTTGTCTTCGGCGAGGACCTCGGCACCAGCCAGCGCATTGAGTAAGGAACTCTTCCCTGCATTGGTGTAGCCAACAATCGAGGCCTGGCAGATTCCCTCGTCGGCTCGCTGTTTCCGCTGGGTCTTGCGGTTTTGGCGGACACTTTCGAGTTCGGCTTTGATGCGATCGATCCGCTTGCGAGCAAGACGGCGGTCGACTTCGATCTGCTGCTCCCCCTCACCCCGGGCAGCCCCCTTGCCGCCACCACCGCCGCCGCCTCCCTGACGATCGAGGTGGGTCCACATCCGGGCGAGACGCGGGAGCGAATACTCCATCCGCGCGAGCTCGACCTGAAGCCGGGCCTCTTTGGTCTGGGCCCGCATCTTAAAAATATCGAGAATGATCTCCTCGCGGTCGAGCACCGTGATATCCGCATCGGTCTCCCAGGTGCGCTGCTGCGACGGCGAAAGCTCATTATCGAAGACAATGCAGTCGGCATCGAGATCGGCCGCCTCTTCGATCAACTCGGCTGCCTTACCGGTCCCAGTGAGGTAGGCCTTGTTGCCCGATCTAACAAACACACAAGCTTGCCCGACGATTCCGATCCCGAGGGTGGTGACGAGCTCAGAGAGTTCGTCGAGCAGACTTTCCGACTGCTCCCCCTCGCTGCGATCGAAGTAAGCACGGATCAAAAACGCCCGCTCGACGAGTTGGGGTTTTTCGCGAGTATCGAACATAGACCTCGCCACTGTCGCACAGATTCGCGACAGAGCGACGAGATGGTTGTTCCCTTTCGGGAAAGGGCCCCAGGTGTGTGAGGCGGGCTCGACAGCGATTTAAAAACGATGCAGCGCTGAATTCAGGCGATCATGCTCTCGGCGGTGCCGGCCTCTGCCTTGGAGAGAATCGATTCGGCCTGCTCGAAAGCGATCGCGGCGTTTTCAAACTCCACTTCGCCCTTGGGAATATCGAGAATCAGCTCGGTTACCCCGATCTTTCTAAGCTTCACGACCAAATCGGCGAGTTCAGCGTGGCTCCCGACGAAATAGGGGCAGTCCGCCTGGAAATTGCGGAAGGGTCCGAGCCAGTAACCATTCTCATTCTGGTCGGGGGCATCAGCGGCAAACTTAAGACGCTTCTTCCAGACCGACTCGGTATTCTTCATCGAAATCTCAAGCTTACGACGACCTCTCGGGTCATCCGGAAAACGCTTCTTCGCCTCGACCCAGGCCTCGGCCTGGGTTGCTCTCGTGACAACGCCAAAGTGGATCCCGCGATCGCCGGTGACCGCGCCCGCGAGTTCTGGCATCAGCATTTTCATTCCAATCGCCCCGGTAGCATCCCGCACCTCATTGGCCTTCTCCGAATGGCCTGCGATAAAATAATCGGGTCGAAGCTGACTCGGAATCGCAGGACATAGGGACAGACCTTCTACCTGATAGTAATCACCGTCGAAGCTGACTGCTTTCTCTTCCCTCTCGATGAGCTGCTGGATGATCTCAATCGCTTCGCGCATCTGATCGTATTTCTGATCGTGATCGAGATAGCAATTCAACTGGTGAGCATGATTCACCGCGGTGCCGGTGACCATGTTGAGAAACACTTTCTGCCCATAGACATAAGCCATCGAAGAAATCATCTTCGCGACGGTGAAGGGGTGCATGTAGAGGGGATTCACCGCGATTAGCGGCGAGAGACGATAGCGCTCGATCAGGGCCTGAGCACAGACCCAGGGCTCGACGAAGGTGTCATTGCCGGTGAAGAGCAAAGGGCCGGTCAATCGGTAGCGTTGGCACAACTTTCCGACTTCATCGATATTCTCCCAGTAAGCCTCTGGAGCGAGGGTCCTCGGTGTGATGGTAAAAATGTTGAAGTGGGGACCGCTGGAAGGAAGGGAAAGAGCGCTCATATTTTCTGAAATGTGGTCGTATAAACCCCATAAAATCAGAAATTATAAAAATAGCGACACATAAATTATTGTTATTCTCAAATTTAGTAAAATTATTTTCGAGAGCGGTGAATTCGACAAATCCGAGATATCTCCGAAAAATACCTCACGATCAGGGACTTACCCAACCTGCAAGGCTTTCGGGTAGCAAATGGGGAGAGCTTCGCCGCTGGGTCCCAGAGTAAACACGGAGCTCTGCTCAGCCGATTAAGCGGCGCATCGTCGCGAGGTCTTTCTCCATCGCAGCGCGGATCGTCGCTTCTTTTTCGGGACCACGTCCTAGATATTCGACGTGGAGACTGATAGGACCAGTGAAGTCAGAGTCCTTCAGTGTTTTGTAAAAGCCCTCATCAACCGCACCTTCTCCGAGAGCGCCCCAACTCAGCTGATTGTCTTTCCAATGCGGCTCTTTCAGGTAAACCATATCGACCCAAGGGCGGACTCGGGCCCAGTTCAGGGGCCAGGCTTTCGCTCCCTCGACCGTGGCATGGCCGATATCGAAAGCAACGCCGGCCTGGTCAGGGGAAAATTCGTCGAGAATATCGGCGAGATCCCAGAGCGGACCGCCGAAGTAATTTTTGCCGGAATGATTCTGGTAAATCGGTTTGATCCCGATCTCGTCAGTGGCCGCCACGAGGTCACGCATTTTGGCCCGAAACTCTTCCAGCTGAGCCGGGATCGGCTTGCTCAGGTCATACTTGTAATAGGCCATCCGAAAACGCTTCACCCCGATCGCAGCGGCAGCTCGGAGGACTTTCTCGGTGTGTTGCTCCTTGGACACCTCATTGATACCGGAGGTTAGCAAAGTGAACGAGAGATCGTGTTCCGCGAGTGCTT
>JBCCBR010000379.1:0-4026 GCA_039033935.1 Verrucomicrobiota bacterium | reverse complement strand
GCGGACCTTCCACGTCGGTGGAGTGGCTTCGGGAACCTTCAAGCAGCCGATCATCAAGGCCAAGGCAAAGGGCACGATCCACTACAACAACCTTCGCGTGGTTGAGACGCCCGATAAGACATTCGTCGCGCTCAACAAGAACGGCACGATTACGATCCACGACAAAAACGGACGCGAAATCGAGTCCTACAACATCGTCAGCGGATCGGTCATCAACATTGCCGACAACGCTGAGATCAAGAAAGGTCAGACTCTCGCGACCTGGGACCCCTACAGTGTGCCGGTTATCACTGAGCGTGCTGGTAAGGTGAAATTCCAGGACATGCTTGAGGGCATCACCCTCGACACCGAGATCGACAAAGAGACCAACACCAAGGGCTTTGTCGTGATCGAGCACAAAGAGGATCTCCACCCGCAGATCATCATCGTTGACGCGAAAAGTGGCGAAGAGCTTGGGACCTACTCCGTCCCGACCGGCGCTCACCTTTCCGTCAAAGACGGTCAGAAAGTCGTTGCTGGTGACCAGCTCGCCAAGACCCCGCGGAAAGTGTCCGAGACCAAAGACATCACCGGTGGTCTTCCCCGGGTTGCCGAGCTTTTCGAGGCACGGAAGCCCAAGGAAGTCGCTGAGATCGCCAAGATCGACGGTGAAGTTTCTCTCGGTGGGACCGTCCGCGCCAAGCGCAAGCTCATCGTCACCGACAAAGAGACTGCCGAGGCCGAGGAGCACCTCATCCCGCTTGGGAAGCAGCACCTCGTTCAGGAAGGTGACACTGTTTTCAAAGGTCAGAAGCTGACCGACGGTGCCGTGATCCCCCACGACATCCTCGACATCCTCGGGCCACATGCCCTCATGGAGCACCTCGTCTCCGAGGTTCAGGACGTCTATCGTCTCCAGGGTGTTGAGATCAACGACAAGCACATCGAGATCATCATTCGTCAGATGCTTCGTAAAGTTCGCATCACCGATCCGGGTGACACCACCTTCCTCTGGGGCGATCAGGTGGAGAAGACTACTTTCGAAATGACCAATGCTGAGATCATCGAAGAGGGTGGCAAGCCCGCCGAAGGCGAGCCCGTCCTCCTCGGGATTACCAAAGCTTCGCTTGAGACCGACAGCTTCATCTCCGCCGCGTCGTTCCAGGACACCACTCGTGTCCTCACCGAAGCTGCGACTCTCGGTAAGATCGATTACCTCCGCGACTTCAAGGAAAACGTCATCATGGGTCACCTCATCCCGGCCGGCACGGGCTTCCAGGAAGTCCGCCGCATGGACGTCACCGAGCATGGTGAACCACCTGCAAGGGAACCAGCGGAGGGCGATGCCGACGAGCTGCTTGAGTCCGTCGCTGAGTTTGAGGAAACCGCCTGAAAACTCCAAACTGAACAGGGTTAAGTCTCCGACCTGACCCTGTTGTGTCTTTCATTCAACCCTGTTAGGTCACTGACCTGACAGGGTTGAATCGTTTAGGGGCGTGTCGCTCCGTGCCGGAGGCGCGACGTCCCGAAAATGTGGCCGCGGAAATGGTAGGGACGCCCCATACCCGGTCGTCCGCTGCACAGGACACGCCGGTCGATTTTTGTAGGTGCCGCCCCGAAACAGTCAGGCACGGCGGACCCTCGAGGACGAGCGTCCCTACCATGTGGCTGCGGAAATGGTAGGGACGACCTGTCCTTGGTCGTCCGCTGTACGATACACCCCGCCCATCTCGGGTGGGACCCTTACTATAACCGATGCCGGGAAACAGATCGGCCGGACGTGGCAACGCTTGCCAATGCTGACTGCGGCCCGATACTTTCGCAGGTTCAATTCAGCGCGGAAAGACAAATGTAGCTATGGGCATGGATGCCGTTGAAATCGTGATCGGGTTTGAGGAAACCTTTGATGTTTCGATCCCAGATTCTGCCGTCGAGCACTGGTTCACCCCCCACGACTGTATTGAGGGACTGGTAAAACTGCTTGGGGCGGAAACAGCCTTCGCTCCATGCCCCACTCAGCGTTGCTATCACCGGATCCGGTCTGCTCTCGGTGATATGGGGCTGCTGAAACAAAATCGACTTTCGCTCTCAGAAACCCCTCAGCAGTTTCTGGGGTCTCTTTTGTCCCGTGATTTTTGGGAGCGACTGTCCGTCTTCAGTGCGCTGCCGGAAATTCAGTCATGCCGGCAGAGGAAGCAAGGTACTTGGCGCGATGTGGTCGAAGACGCGACGATACGGGATTTTGCCTCATTGCGGCGTCGCAGCGAACCATGGACCCGACATTGGATTCGCTATGGGGTCCTCGGCTCAGTTTCAGACTTTTTCGGCCGGATCGTCAGCGATCACGACCGATTTATTGAGGATCTGGGAATGGATTGAGGCACAACGTCTGGAGAGCAGCAGTTTGATTGGTCAAATTCGCGAGCACCTTGATTCTGGAGCGAGGCGATTTTACCCTGGGTGATGAGTTTGCTGGACAAATTCCTGTCTCCAAAATCGGCCGATCTCGAGGAGGATGGAGGCGATTCCGACGGGATCTGTCTGATTGTCGGTTTAGGGAATCCGGGCCCGGAATATGACGGGACGCGGCACAACATCGGATTTGAACTTGTCGACCAGCTCGCTTCCGAAGCGGGAGCGAAGTGGTCTCGGGAACGGAAGTTCCGGGCAAAGATCTCACGCCTCGAAAGCGGAGCCTTGCTCGCCAAGCCGCTGACTTTTATGGACTTGAGTGGCAACGCAGTATCGCGTCTGGCTCGCTCCGAAAAGCTCCAGCCTCATCAGATTCTGGTGGTGTATGATGACATTGCTCTACCGATCGGTCGACTGCGCTTCCGTCCGGGCGGGTCAGCCGGAGGGCACAACGGGATGAAGTCGATCATCGAATATCTCGGCACAGATGCCTTTCCCCGACTCAGGCTCGGGGTGGGCGAGCCGGGGGCTGAGGAAACCTTGATCGATCATGTCCTCGGGCGATTTACCGAAGATGAGCTAGTTGAGGTCAAAAAAGTGCTCGCCATCGCTCAAAAGGGAGTAAATTGCGCGCTCGCCGAAAGTCTCGAAATGGCTATGAGCCAATTCAATCGGCGCTGATCTCAAATTTATTGAAGGTAAGTTCTCAGGCCATTTTGAAGGCCGACCCTATTCGAAGACTATGAAACGTAAATACGAAGGCATCTACGTCCTCAAAATGCAGGGCCAGGAAGAGTCCATGGATGAGATGGTCTCCAATATCACGAAAGAGCTTGAGAGCGGCGGTTTCGAGCTCGAGCAGATCGAGCGACTGGGACGCCGGGAGTTCGCCCACGAAAACCACGCGAAGCAGTCGCACGGTTACTACGTCCAGTTTCACTTCGAGGCGGAGCCTTCGAGCCTCGACGGGCTTCAAACCAAGTTGAAGCTCAATGACCAGATTATGCTGCAGCATTATCGCCGCCGCTGATTTTCTGAGTCCAAAGGCCCATGCCGAGAGGCGCTTCGACAAGACTCGAAGATCCTGGTTAATTCAGGTATTCGTCTCTGGTTAGGCAGTGGGCGTTTCTTTTTTGCAGGATGCTGACGCTGATGTCCGGCTCCTGCGTAACAGTCCTCCAGACCGGGAGCTGCGGCCCCGCTTTTAAAAAAAGCGCTTAACACAAAAACCCTCTTTGATCCCCGCTGCGACGACCTTTCTCCGCTGAAGAGAGGTCATTCAGGCAGCTAGGCTGATCGATCTCATCTGTATGAATCTCGACCGAGCGACCCTCGACTTCCTAAACGGCTTCTCAGACGATGAAAAAAATGAAGGCCAGCGGCTCCACGACGAGGGCTGTGTCGCCCAGATTTTTGGAAACCATCTCCTGATTCAGGGGAAAATCGAAGACGGCGACTGGTCCTGCCGCACCCGCTTGCAACTTCAGGGTAACGAGTGGTCTGGCGAAGCAGACGATAAGTCGGAATCGGGACGAGCGTCGATCTATGCGACGATGTTGGAAAAGGTCGCGCGCAAGGGTGACCTGCCCGAATCGCCCAACGAAGTTGGCGAAAAGTCGATGACGGAGATCCTCG
>JBCCBR010000378.1:0-4032 GCA_039033935.1 Verrucomicrobiota bacterium | reverse complement strand
GCCAGACAGTTCCAGCGTTCACGACGTCATCGTGATCCATGGGATGTGGAGCCACTCTGCAGTGGCGGCTCCGCTGTGCAATGTCGTGGCCGAACGAGGGTATCGAGTCCACCCACTCAACCTGCCAGCGCACGATCCTACCGCCAAGGAGCAAGCGCGCGATGTCGCGACGGTTTCGTTAGGTGTCTATCGGGACGCGGTGTTGCAATACCTCGACGAGCTTTCACCAAAGGGACAAGTGACTCTGATCGGTCATTCGATGGGCGGTCTGATTGCGCAGATGGTCGCAGCAAATTACCCAATCGATCACCTCGTGCTGCTAAACTCAGCCGGGCCCGCTGGGATCAACCACATTTCGCCCTCTTCGCTGCTCTCGGCCCGTCATGTCTTCCGACGCCTCAGATTCTGGAAACACGCTCACAAACCGAGCTACGAGCAGGCCCGCGACGGCCTCCTCAATGCGCTGGATGAGCCCACCGCGAGGAAGGTGTATCGAGGTCTCATCGCAGAATCGGGACGTGCCTTTGCCGAGATTGTGCTGTGGTTTTTGGATAAAGGCCGCGCCTCAGCATTACCTCGTCATATCCCCGGGACCAAGCTCATCATCACAGCAGGTCAGGACCGGATCGTGACTGCGTCGGTAGGCGAGGCACTCGCGGCGCGTTATCCCGACGCCACTGTCCTCGAGTATCCGGATAATGGCCACTGGCTCTTTCACGAGCCCGGCAGTAATCGCATCTTTCAGGATATCGCCGATTGGCTCGAGTCAGTCGCAGAGCTTGATCGCCACGTGCTCGCGCACCACGAACAGCCGAAGTCAAAGTCGCTCCAAAGACCACGGCCCCCTCAGCGGAGATCTTCTGCGGCTCGGTAAGTCGCTGCGAGGATCTCAAGGTTTTCAGCGAAGACCTCACTGGAAATTACTCGCTCTCCCTCGGAGAATTTGTTGTCACCGATGAGCCGACTCGAATCGGCAATCGTGATCCAGCGACCTTGTGCATCGAGCGACGCGATGATCTCAGCGGCGTCTGTGATCGAGGGCTTTTTCTCGAAAAGAGACGAGTAGGTCGTCTCGCCACCGATGATTCGCTTGTATCGGTTCCTCAAACGCTCCACTGGCGAAGTCGTTTTCCATCCGTAATGAGATGGCAGATCAGAATCGTCGTAAGTGAGCGAGTAGACATCGCCACGTCTCGACATGTAGAGAGGACGGTTGCTACCCAGTTCATAGAATCGAGCCAGCCGTCTTGGCTCCAGCTCGGCCGCTTTGAGGTAGTCCAACGCGGCAGGCACCGGAGCGAGGAAATCGGCGTCTTCGAGGTGAAGCGCGATTTTCATGAGGGCTTCGATCACGTCACCCGACTCCACGCTCGCGACCGCAGGGGGCTCAAACTTGCGAGCCCAGGCCGGGCGCATGTCGTAGCGGTATTGTTGAGCCCAGGCTGGCTGAGGCGCCGGCAACTGGGCTAGAATCAGGAACTCCCCCAGCTTTCGAAGCGCCTCGCGGCAATCTTCACGACCGTAGGTGAGGTCCGCCAGCCGCAGGGTATCGACGACGTGACCAGCTATGTTGTCATTGAGATTGTAAAGATCCCAATACTCCTTGATCCGCCCCTCGGTCCGCCAGTCATATTCCGGCAGGGAGGCGCGGAGACTGACATCTGTATCCGGGACAGCAAGCTGATCGTCCCAGCCTTGCGGAAAAGCGCCATTGGGAAACTGCGCTCGCAGCGTGGCGGTCAGCGCAAAATCGATCGCTTCCCGCAGCGTCGCATTTTCGAAGTTTGTCGCGGCATCCAACCGGATCAAGAACTGGAGCGCCCCCTGGGTAATGCCATCATCTAGTGTCGAGAAGTCTTTCCCTTTTTGCCTGCCACGTCCGTCTCGATAGCGGCCCGCCCGATCATCCTGGTTGGTGAAGCTTATCGAATTTGTCCAACCACCGGTGGCTAGTTGGCCATGCAGGAGTGCGCCGGCCACTCCCTGAGCAGCGGAGAGGAATGGTTGTTTCCCAGTAGCGAGATAGGCTTCGACATAGGCAATCCCGACGCGCGGCGTCCCTGGGGCCTGAACCCAGACCTGATCCGGCAGCGCGACCCCTTCCCCGAGCCGACGGGAAAGGTCTTCTGAGTAGAAGTAGACGTAGCCACCATTGACCGCCACGGTCTCATGGTAATACTGAGTCGCACGCAGCATCGCCGCGAGGACTTTGTCAGGAGGTGGGACCGTTTCAGCCTGCGAGGCGATAGGCGCAAAAACACCGCCGACAGAAAGCAACAGACCGGGCAACAGACGAGAAATAATCATTTAGAAGCGCTAATTCGTAGAAGCGCCTGAATTGTGGCTCACTTGCCGAGCCATCGACAAGGGTCTTCTTATCCGCAAGTCAGGCTCGCCCTCACTACTTGGGTTGATTTTTGTGAGCGAAGGGAGGGGCCGGAACCAGCGCATCTGGCGCAAGTGCGAACCTCAAAAGGATGGACGCGACCGCCCTGGGCTTTCACCGTATCGCCATGCGACAGTTTTTGACTCCTTTGGTTGTTTCCATCTCCCTCTGCTCGTTCGCCCCCGAGGCGAGCGCTGACGAGCGACCCAACATCATGGTCTTCCTGGTTGATGACATGGGGGTGATGGACACTTCGGTCCCATTTTTGACCGATGCCGAAGGGAAGCCAGAGACTTTTCCCCTCAACGAATACTACAGGACTCCGGCGATGGAGCGACTCTCTGCCCGAGGCGTCCGTTTCAATCAGTTTTACGCGATGAGCGTCTGCTCGCCCACTCGCATCAGCATCCTCACCGGACAGAATGCGGCCCGTCACACAGCTACTAATTGGATCAACCCACGGATGGATAACGCCGGGCCGCAGGGTCCTCCGAACTGGGACTGGGCTGGGCTCGGTGACGAAGATGTGACTCTGCCGAGGCTCCTCCAGAGTGCGGGCTATCGGACGATCCACGTCGGCAAAGCTCATTTCGGTCCGATGGGGCATCCTGGAGAGGAGCCGCTGAATCTCGGCTTCGAAATCAACGTAGCGGGTAATTCGTGGGGTGCTCCGGGCAGCTACTACGCCGAGGCGAATTACGATCGCAAAACGAAAGACGGGAAACCGACCGAGCGCATGGTCCCCCATCTCGAGGCCTACCACGGGAGTGACACTTTCCTCAGCGAAGCCCTCACGCTCGAAGCGAAAAAGCAAATCGCTGAGGTGGTAGCTGAAGATCAGCAGCCATTCTTTCTCTATTTCGCCCACTACGCCGTCCACTCTCCTTTTCACAGCGATCCACGCTTCGCAGCTCATTACGAGGATTCCGGGAAATCGGCGAACGCGCAGGCCTTCGCCACCCTGATCGAAGGGATGGATAAATCGCTCGGCGATATGCTCGATCAGTTTGAGGAGCTCGGCGTTGCCGAAAATACCTTGGTCATTTTCCTGGGGGACAATGGATCAGACGCCCCCCTCGGTGATCAGCATGTTGTCGCCTGCGCCGCGCCTCTCCGCGGCAAAAAGGGAGCCCACTACGAAGGGGGGATCCGAGTGCCTTTCATCGCGAGCTGGGCCAAGCCAGATGCCGAAAATCAGTTTCAGCAGAAGTTACCAATCCCACAGGGCGTCATTCAAGGTCAGGTAGCCTCGGTCGAGGACATTTATCCGACCCTCTTGTCACTCACCGGTGTCAGCAATCCAGAAGGCCACGCCGTCGACGGTCGACCACTCGCAACGCTCCTCTCAGGAGAGCCAGATGAGGCGCGTAGTGAGACTTTCCTGATGCACTATCCCCACGCTCGTCATCGCAGTAACTATTTCACGACCTGGCGGAACGGAGATTGGAAAGTGATCTATCACTTCCTTCCCGACGTCGTCACCCATGGCGAATTTCTGCAATCGGATGGCGAAACTTATCAGCTCTTTAACCTGGCAGAAGATCCCTACGAGCAAACCAACGTGGCCGCGGACGAGCCGGAAATTCTCAAGCGAATGATGGTCGAACTAAACTCTCAGCTCGCCGCCCACGAAGCCCTCTACCCGG